>WFRY01000251.1 GCA_015486315.1 Desulfobulbaceae bacterium | reverse complement strand
CATCAAGGAAAAGTATGAGGTGCATCACGGTGTCCGCATCCAGGATTCGGCAACGGTCGCTGCAGTCATCCTGTCCAACCGTTACATTACGGATCGGTTTCTGCCGGACAAGGCCATTGATTTAATTGACGAGGCCGCCTCCAAGCTACGCATTGAGATCGACTCCATGCCCACCGAGATCGACGAGCTTGACCGCAGGCGGATCAAGATGGAGATTGAGCAGGAGGCCCTGAAAAAGGAAAAGGACAAGGCCTCCAAGGAACGGCTGGACAAGCTGAAAAAAGAACTGGCCGAGCTCAATGACCAGCTCAACGGCATGAAGGGCCAGTGGCAGCTGGAAAAAGATGTAATCCAGTCCATCCGTGACATCAAAACCCAGATTGACGAGGCCCACATGGAGGAACAGCGGGCCGAACGTAGCGGCGAGCTGAGCAAGGTCGCCGAGATCCGTTACGGCAAGGTTGTGCAGCTGGAGCAGAAGCTGGAAGAGGCCAACAAAAAGTTGGAGGATATTCAGCAGAACCACCAGATGCTCAAAGAAGAGGTCTCGGCTGAAGACGTAGCCGCCGTGGTGGCCAAGTGGACCGGCGTGCCGGTGGACCGGCTGCTGGAAGGGGAAAAGGAAAAGCTGGTCAAGGCCGAAGATGAACTGGCCAAGCGGGTAATCGGCCAGAAAGAGGCCATCACCTCGGTAGCCAACGCGGTGCGCCGGGCCCGGGCAGGTCTGCAGGATCCGGACAGGCCCCTTGGCTCTTTTATCTTCCTTGGTCCGACAGGCGTGGGCAAGACCGAACTGGCAAGAACTCTGGCCGACTTTCTGTTTGATTCAGAGCAGGCCATGATCCGCATCGACATGTCCGAGTACATGGAAAAGCATTCCGTGGCCCGACTGATCGGAGCGCCTCCGGGGTACGTGGGTTACGACGAAGGCGGCATGCTCACCGAAGCAGTGCGGCGGCGGCCCTACTCGGTCATCCTGCTTGATGAAATCGAGAAGGCGCATCCGGATGTGTTCAACGTGCTGCTGCAGGTACTTGATGACGGGCGCATGACCGACGGCAAGGGCAGGACCGTGTCGTTTAAGAACACGATTATGATTATGACCTCCAATCTGGGCAGCCATATCATCATGGAACTTGGCCAGAAGGATTCCGAGGAGATGCGGCGCCAGATCGACGAGCTGCTGCACCGCCAGTTTAAACCGGAATTTTTAAACCGGGTGGATGAGATCATCACCTTCCACGGCCTGAGCAAGGAAGATCTGCTGCAGATCGTGGACATCCAGATAAACCGGATGGCGACGCGGCTTGAGGACCGCAAGTTTACAGTGGAACTGACCAAGGACGCCAAGCTGTTCCTGGTCGATACCGGCTACGACCCGATCTTTGGTGCCCGGCCCCTTAAACGGGCCATCCAGCGCTACATCGAAGATCCGCTGGCCATGGAGATCCTGGAAGGCAACTTTGCCGAAGGGGATCATATCACCATCGACCGGGGCCTGGACAACAAGCTGGTGTTCAGAAAGCAGTAAATGTCATGAACGTGTGTATTGAGCGGAGATGATACAGGTTACAGCTCAATAAAAAAGATAAAGCATGCTCATGAAAATGAGCAGAAACAGCACCATGAGCCCGCTGCCTACCCGCATGTAATCACTGGTCTTATAGCCTCCAGGCTGCATGATCAGGGCATTAACCTGATGCGTGGGCAGGATAAAGGTGTTAATGGAGGCAATGGCGACCACCATGCCGGCAATTTTCGGATCAGCACCGATCTGATGTGCCAGATTCATGGCCAGAGGCACCAGTAGAACCGTGGTGCCGACATTGGAGACAAACATGGCAAAAAATGAGGTAAGCACGGCCAGAACCAGGTAAAGAAGCATGGTGGTCAGACCGTCCAGCTGCTGCAGCACATTGAGTGCAATATAATCGGCAGCCCCGGTTTTTTCAAAGGCGACGCCCAGAGGAATAAGGCCGGCAACCAGGAAGATGGTTTTCCACTCCACCGCCTTATAGACTTCGTCAATATGGAGTACTCGACCGAGAACCAGAATAAGCAGGGATACCAGGCCGGCCACAGACAGTGCCAGATTGGTTCCCAGGGCAAGGATAAGGAAGGCCGCCAGGGCTGCCAGGGCCAGGGAGGCTTTGCCCTCCCTGATCTCCTCGCCTCGCAGGTTTTCGGTATAGATCAGATCGGTTTTATCCTGCAGGGTTCGAAAGCTGTCCCATTCTCCATGCAGCAGGAGAGCATCACCCGGCTTCAGGGGAAGGTCAAGCAGCTTTTGGACATAAATCTTGCTGCCCCGCATAATGGCAAGCGGGTTAATGGAGTAGCTCCTTCTCAGCCGAAGATTTTTCATGCTATGACCGTTTAAGGAAGAACGGGAGGAGACAATGGCCTCAACTACGCCTACTTTTTCCGGTGCAGATTCTGCTGCAAAGGTTTTGAAGGTATCCCTTGGCTGCCAGCCCAGATCCTGGACAATCCTCTCCAGAGTATCTGAACGGCAAACCAGAACAACGACATCGCCCGGGCCTACAGGAGTTGTGCTGACGGGAGCTGTGATCTTCGTCTGATCTTTGTTCGAGGCCACGGCCAGAGCAGAGGCCTTATACTTTGAGCGTAGATCGAGCTGGCCAAGGGTCTGTTCGGTAAAATCATCCGGAACAACACATTCGGTTCCCTTACCCAACTCATCCCCGTACAGGTCAAGCAGTCTGGCGCTGACGACCCCGCCTTTTTCTTTTCCCTCCCGTACCGGCAGCAGTCTGCTGCCGATCAACAGAAAATAGACAAGCGTCCCGGCAAGCAGGGCAATGCCGATGGGAGTTATCGAAAACAGACCGAGCGGGACAAAGGTCTCTCCGGAGGGAGTGTTTGCAGCCCACCATTTTGCCATGACGTCGTTAAGGATAATGAGCGGGGTGGAGCCGACAAGGGTGAGATTACCGCCCATGTTGGCACAGAACCCCATGGGCATAACAATTTTAGAGGCAGGAATTCCGCTCTGCCGGCTGACCTTAAGAGCCGCGGGCAGCATCAGGGCCACCGCCCCGACATTGGACATAAAGGCGGAGGGAATAGCCGCTGTTACCCCCGCAGAGAGACTATCTTCGGTTCGCTGCTGCCGGCAAGCTGAGTAACTTTTTGGGCAATTTTGTCCACGATACCGGTTTTGTCAAGGGATGCCCCAAGCACCATGACACAGATAAGCACTACCACGGCATTGGAGCCCAGGCCGGCAATGGCCTCGTTTGCTGTCAGCAACCCTGTCAGCGGCAGCAACGTCATCACCAGCAGCCCGACTACATCCACCCGAAGAAGGTCAAAGACCAGCAGTACAATAACCAGAACAAGAACTGCAAAAACGGTTATCATCTCCGGGGTTAAAAGAGGAATATCCATATCATATTTTTCCGGTTAAGAGAGATGTAAACACATAAGTTGACACATAGACAGATCTGTCTATGTTATTTTGGTGAAAACAATAGAATTCTATTGTTTTCCTGAGAATACACCATTACATGCTGTCGGTCCAGGTTATTATCATAGTTTGAAGTTTATGCTGTCAGTTGTGAATCTGACCTGAAGGATCCGGGTAACTACTCACAGGGTACTGAATCTTTGAAACCCTTAGCTTATCTCCGCGATCAGCCCGGTTTACGTATTACTGTCTATTAGGGGGAACTTGAATGTCTGCCGGTGACCGTGGCCACCGACAAGGAGGATCAGTTAATATTCCCCTTCCTGTGCTGATCGTGGAGAAACCCGCCGACAGCACCGACACCAGCCCCGATAGCTGCGCCTTTGCCAAAATTACCGGACAGCGAACCGATCGCCGCTCCTGTTGCGGCACCCATTGCTCCACCGCTGAGAGATCGTGAACCGGTTGTGTTTCCGCAACCGGAAAGCAGCAGGGCTACCGCCAGGATCAAAGAAAATGTTATTGCTCTCATAGTTGACCTCAATTATAATTGATACGTCTTTTACAAGTGACTGGAACCTATTCTGTTGTTTTCCAGTCAGCCTCCGGCATCTATTATCTATTCCGGACAGGGATACTTATCATTCAGGGCACGAACAACCCCCATTACCGGGTATTCATTCATGTACTCTTCATTTTTAAGATTCATTTTTGCCCAGGCGATAAAGGCTGTTTTACCGTCGGCAATGGTCGCGCCTTTCGGATAACAGATCAGGCGTTTCATATCTTTCTGGTTGCTGATACCGTCGTGATACTGCACAGTTGCCTCAAGAAGCCCCCGGCACGCCCAGATGGCCGTCGAAAAATGAGGGTCATCGGGCTGGGCCGAACAGAGATTGAACAGTCCCCTGGTTGTCTTGAATTTAAAATCCGTCTCAGTAATGGTGCTTGCCCGGAGAGGGGCTGCCGCTGTAAGCAGCAGGCAAAGGGCAATTGTGCTCAATATATATTTTTTTTTCATGAAACCCTCCAACGATGTTTATATGAAAATCACCCACGATGTGATTTCGTTTCAGGTAGTACCCCAATAGTAACTACCCCCTAATCTAATAGAACAGATGCATTTGAGTTACCTAATTTAGGATAAATTTCTGCAGGCTGCAGAGAGCAATAAAGCTTGACAGAGGCGTACTGTTTGTTCTCCGCCTCAATGGGTTGCACAGGCAATGCAGGGGTCAAAGGCCCGGACCACCCAGCCTAGTGCTCCCTCAAGTTCCATGTGCAGCATGCCGTCTTTGACATAGCGCCGGGCCACAGCGGTCAGGGCCCGTTCTATGGAAAAATTATTATGCACTGTGGGAATGATGAAGCGTGCCTTTTTGATCAGACCGTTTTCAATGTCATAGTGGTGGATTAGCGGGCCGCGCGGTGCCTCAACCATGCCGTAGCCGCTGCCGTCCTGTACTGTAAAATCGGCGTTCAGCTCACCCTGCTCAAGATTTCCTGACAGCAGCTGCGCAGCCCGTTCCAGGCCGTTGATCAGTTCAATGCCCCGACAGAGGTCAAAGAGGAGGATATGATGGGCTGGTCTGCCGAATTCTCTGCTGAACCGCTGCAGATACTTATCGGCAACTTCAGTGCCCATGGTGTCGGTCATGTTGATCCTGGCCAGGCTGTTTGCCCGGATCGGCAGGCCCTGGCAGCTGGTTTTCCCGGCATAGGAGTCATCGAGTTCTTCAAAGCCCAGATGTTTTTTGTATTCCGAGGCAGGAAACGCAATCTTTTTATCACCGTTTTCCGACTGCATGCGGATGGCTGCAACTGATCTGGTCGGATCCTCGGGATCAACCGAAGACATATAAAAGCAGGGTTCTTTAAAGTCCCAGTCCATAGCCTGGGCAGCTATTTCAAGGGTCAGATTCCAGTAATGGTCAAAGAGTTCACAGGCAACCGGCAGCACCTCCTGGATTCGCGCATACATTTTTTTTGCCGCAGCAGCGTCAATGGGCGTGCTGATCCCGCCGACCATGGCCTTGACCGGATGAATAAACTGACCGCCGGCAAGACCGATCAACTCGGTGCCTATCTGACGTACCGCCACCGCCCGTTTGCTGATATCAGCGTCCAGGGCCCCGCCCGCAAAGAGCGAGCTTTCCTGCAGCAGATCCGGCAGGGTAAAGAAAAACAGAGAGGTTGCCTGACTCTGGATCAGCTGACCGACAAGAAGGAGATGACGGATTGTCTCGGCCAGGGGCGGCGGCGTGACGCCGTAAGCATCTTCCAGTGCCTTGATGGCCGCAATATGGTGGGCCGTGGAGCAGACCCCGCAGATGCGGGGCACAATAACCGGCATCTCACCGGCCTCCATGCCGCAGACAAACTGTTCAAAACCACGAAATTCCATGGCAAGAAAGCGGGCATTGGTGACCTCGCCCTTTTTTATATCCACCACGACTCTGGCGTGCCCCTCGATACGTGAAACTGGAAATTGAAGTGTTGCCATATTATATCACCTTGTCCCGCGGCCGGGTATCCTCACCACCGCTGTAATCTGAAAACTGAAAGAGAAAGAGCGACAGATGGGCGGATTTGAGCGCATGGTCGATCTCTTCAGGAGGAATATCGGTCTGGCGCTCAAAGACATGGCGCAGGGCGGAAAACCAGGCGTCGGCATCCTTTTCAATCAGGTTGTTGGAGGGCCCGCGGCAGCCGACGCAGGGAAAACCCGCCCGGGGGCAGGGGGCTCCGCAGCCGTTGCGGGTGGAACTGCCCACGCAGAGATAACCCTGCTTGACCAGGCAGATATCCGGATCAAGGCCGGGCCGGATAACGCTTTCCAGTTTTTTGGGCCGGATATCTTTGGGCTTTTGTCTACCGCATTCGCGGCAGACAATGGAGCCGGTCTTCAGGGTAATATCATCCCGCAGCAGGCCGATGTACAACTCGGGCACAGGCGGGCAGCCGGGCAGATACAGGGCTACATCCACCTCCTGGTCAATGGGACGGCAGCGGGGCAGCATGGGGGGAACCGTCGAACGATGCGCCTTGTCGAAAAACAGCTGCCGAATCTCTTCCCGGTCACCCAGCCCGGTAATGCCGCCGGAGATGGCGCAGGTGCCGACGGCAACTATTTTTTTGACCTTGGCAGCAGCCCGGCGCAGCTTGAACAGATCCTCATCATTGCGAATACCGCCGGTCACCAGCAGCAGATCCACCTCCGGGATTTCATCGGCGGAAACCAGCAGGGGCATATAGGAGAGTGACCCAAAATCCAGCTCTTCCCCGGCATTGAACAGGGAAACCTCACAGCCTGCACAACCGGTGAGCTGCAGTACGGCAAATTTCATAACACTCTCCTTTCAGGGTAGTTTAGAATGGCATTGTGCTGATTGTACAGCAGTGTCAGTCGACGGAGCAGTGAGTACCGGTGTCATCTGCCACATTTTTTCCCTTTCAGTATATCATGTTTACAGCGAATCTGGAAATGACACGCCCACAGTTCTTCCTGCTCAAAGATAACGAATATCGATTTTATTGATCGTGCCGTTTAACTGTAACTGGTCACAGGATTTGTAACTATGTGTTTTCATCTACCGTAAACCTGTAAGTGATCAGGGGTGCCGTAGATTAGTGCAGGAGTGACTGGCCGCTATAACAGCGAAGCGGTGTCACCCTCTATGCGGCCAGTCGCGACCGTGCGAAGATGCGGTACCCCTGATCACTTACGTTGAACTTAAACGGTGCCCTGTCAAAGTAATCCAGGGCAACCGGCGAACCCGGATCCACGCCGACATCAAAGGTTTTCACTTCGATTTTCACCTTGCCGGTTGGCAGAGCCGTGTCGGAAACAATTTTATACCGGTTCAAGGTCATGGCATTGTATTCTGCTTTCAGGAAACCTTTATTTATATAGACGGTCAAGACGGATCCAACATGCCGAAATGGTCCTGGCAGAAGGCAACGCGTTCTTCGGGGCTCCGGTTTTTTTTGACCTCCGGCTCGACTGCAGCAAAACGTGTCTGCATGCCGATACCATTTGCCATCTGGATGGCAAGCCCGGGCCGGGCGTTAAGTTCCAGAATGAGTGGACCTTTTTTGGCATCAAGGACAATATCGGCACCAAGGTAGCCGAGTTCCGTGACTTCATAACAGCGGCTTGATAATTTGAGGAATTCTGTCCAGTCGGGCACATGGAACCCCTTAAACTCTTTACCGGTGTCTGGATGATGGGTAATCGGATGGCCGTGCTGGATAGCCTTCAGGGCCTTGCCTGTGCTGATATCGATCCCCAGTCCTACGGCACCCTGATGGAGATTGGCCTTGCCGTCGGAATCTTTGGTGGAGAGCCTGCTCATGGCCATCACCGGATATCCTTTATAAAGAACAATGCGGATATCAGGCACTCCCTGGTAGGAGAAACCATCAAATATCGGATCAAAATCAACAAGTTCTTCTATCATGGCAACATCAGTATTGCCGCCGAGACTGAACAGGCCGCTCAGTGTATTTGAGGAATGTTTGCATAAATCCTGATGGTTGACCCGCCCGCCGCTGGGTTTGAGGTAATCTTCTCCATCCCGGTCGGTAATAACAAGAATACCCTTGCCGCCGCTTCCCTTCGCAGGCTTTATGACAAAGGCCTTATCATCGGCAAGAAATTCTTTCAGCTCGCGCACATGGCCCTGGGTTTTGACCACCCCGATAAGATTGGGCACCGCAATCCCGGCATCCCTGGCCAGGATCTTGGTCAATAGTTTATTATCCACCCGCGGGTAGAGGTGGCGGGGATTGTTACGGGCAATGCAAACCACATTGCGATGATTCATGCCGATAACGCTGGCCTTTTTTAATTTCCCTGGCGTGGTTATAAACATACTCAGGACTCTCTGGACATGGGTTCAAAACGACGTAATTCCGACAGCCTGTATCCCGAGTAGCTGCCGATGATCAAAATAATTGCCAGCAGCACCAGCAACAGTTCCGGGAAGGCATAGGTCAGATGACCGAGGAATTTATTGGTGATCACCAAGTATACGATGCAGGCGGTAAATAAACTGCCGCCCCCCTGGATAAATACATCTTTAGGCCCTTCCTCTTCCCACAGTACGGACATCCGCTCAATGGTCCAGGAGATGATGATCATGGGAAAAAATGTTACCTGAAGTCCCTGCTCAAAGTTTGTTTTGATCGAGATTACGGAGATTGCGACAAAGATCACGATGACAAAAACCAGTACGGCAGAGATTCGCGGCACCAACAGCAGGTTCAGGTGACTGAGATACGATCGCATGACCAGCCCCACACTGACCACCACCAGAAAAAGGGCAAGCCCCCAGAGCAGCGTAGTTTGGAGAAAGGTCAAGGCTATAAGAATGGGCATAAAGGTACCCGAGGTCTGGATACCGACAAGATTTCGCAGAATTACCACGACCAGGGCTCCAAGAGGTATAAGCAGCAGCAGTTTGAAGGTATTCTGTTCTGCCAGAGGCAGGGAGTAGATCGAGAAATCAATGAGCAATGAGCCGCTGTTTTTCCCGGCAGCAAGAGAAGCTCGACTGGCAAAAACCCTGCTTGAGTTAACGGAAAAACTGATGGAAGAATCCTTACCCCCGGTCACCTCATATAAAGGCTCATCACCTGACTGCCAGAGAAGAAAATCATCGTTGGTTCGTATCTTGCCGGTTTTAGGATCAATGAGTTGCCATTTTTCATTGTCGTAAACCTTCAGCAGGCTGCTTAATTTTTTCCCTCGACTGTCCCGGTCAAGAAACAGCCCCTTCACTTTTTGCACATGAACCCCGGCCATGGCCAGCAGCCCGCGAGTCAGCTCCAGAAACCCTCCGTATTTTTTGCTGTTTTTCAGCAGAACCTGCACGCTTTGCTTGTCTGCGTTGTTGAGCATCGTCAGCAGGCTTTGAGTAATCGCCAGGGGATCATCTCCACCCGCTTCTTTGATCTGTTTGACCACAAGACCGGCAGCCTCTTCAGCCGTTCCTTCAAAAAATATCCGGTCATCATCGCTCAGAGCTGCCGGCGGGGTGGTATCACTGTTTCCCTTACCCCGATAGGCGGAAACCCGGTAAAAGATTACCTGCTTCCCCTTGGCGGTTTCTTTTGTCCAGACCCCTTGTGTCTGTCCATCGGCATCCTCCTCTTTGCTGAAATGATACTTTTCACCAACTGTTTCCTGATCAAGGATCATCATATTGCCGGTATTATCGGCAGCGTTTAAAACCACTTGTACAGGTCTGCCCTCAGCTGCAAATGTGATCTTTGCCTCAATGGTCCAGACATTCACTTTTTTTTCAGGAAGAAAGGGGAAGCCAAGCACCTGATTTTTATAGATCGCAGCGCCAAGACCGGTAACGATAAGTACCAGAATAATCAGCCTGAGCTGAGTTTTAGTTTGCATCAGTTCCTCCCTCACTCAGCGGATGCACTATATGTTCCCGGCTTACGTCAACCAATGCCTTGCCGCTTAAAAAATTTCGGCCGACCAGGGCAGGGTATTCATAATCACTGCGGTCAAGGAGACTGAACTTACACTTTCTCTCAACGGGACCGATTGCAACCCGAAGTACAACAACAAACCGTTCTGCAGCCGCCGCTCCGTGCTGCTTGATCTTCACCTTTCCCTCCAGGGGTCTCGTCAGTTCCACCAGTTTGTTGGTTGCGGGATCTTTTACCTGAAACCGCAGCCATTGTTTGCCATCACGTTCAAATGGCTGGATGCCGACAGCGCTCAGAGAAGAGCTTTGGGCGCCTGTATCTATACGGGCAGGGAAGTGCAGCTTTTCTTTCACCAGAGTAAGCGTTTCAACTGCACCGATTACAGGTAATTGAGACATCATTTTTTCTCCTGCCCATAACAGGCTGGGAACAACACAAACGACAAAAGCTAAAAACAATATTCTTTTCATTACTTACTTATCTCCTTTTTTATCTGCCTTCATATTAACACATCTATAAGATTGTGAGAGAACCGGTTACGACCGATACGCAACGTGTCGACCATTATGGAACGATCGAGCAAGTTTACCTCTACTTTATCTCAAGGTAACTATTCAGGAGCACCTTATCTTCGCCCATTTAAGCCTGCTCGAGTAGCACAAGTACGCTTCGCAGTCTTAAATGAACAGGTAAGCGAAGATTCCGAATCTAAGGCCCTCCTGAACAGTTACAGCAAGGTGGTTTTGCAAGTTTTCTGCACCCACCTGAATAGTTACATCTCAAGTTATTTCCAGGAAAGAGGAAGCTCAATTACATAGAGTTTTTCAGAAAACTTGCCCTGCCGGAGTGCCTCCTGATGAATTTCAATGGATCCGGAATTCAGGCCTGTTATGTCATCGGGAAAACAATGGATGACTCTTCATAAAGGCTGTTTAGCTGGAAAGGAGAACTTTCATCTTATAAGAATAAATGTTTCCTTGTTACCTAATTTAGGATAAACTTTTTCGTAGGTTGTGCCAGTATTATCCCGCTACCCGAATAGTTTTACTTTTCAGGTAAGGAACGGTCGCTGGTGTTTGCATATCTCCTGTACCACAGGATCAAGGGAATCCATATTTATGTCGCAAGTATGTCAAAAGGATTCATCGGCCACTGCTGAAGATGTCTCTTCTCAAGCTGTTCGCAGCCAACTGGCACGAATACTCATCAGTCCCGAATTTACTGCCACCGAAAGTCAGCGTAATTTCCTGAGTTTTGTTGTCCAGCAAACCCTGGACGGTCACAGTGACGAGATCAAGGGATTCACGGTGGCTACCCGTGTCTTTGGCAGGGGCAACGACTTTGACCAGGCAATTGATCCCATTGTCAGTATCCAGGCCAATAAATTACGGCGGGCCCTGGAGCGCTATTACCTGGTCGACGGCCAGACCGATCCAGTGCTTATTGATATTCCCAAGGGAACCTATATACCGGTTTTCAGCCCCCGGCAGGAGGACATTTCCTTCCCAAAGAGGACAGAGGCCGTCGATACAGGGGCATGGCCGACAATTCTTATCCATCCCTTTGTCAACCTGACCGGTGATAAGAAACTGGACTGGCTGGGGCCTGGCTTTGCCAGTGAACTCAGAATGGAGTTGACCAGGCATCAGGATCTCCAGGTATTGAAGGGGATTCCGGCAGGAGGAGGATACAGAGCAGCAGACAGTCTTGCCCGCTTTGTCCTTGATGGGGAAATCCTCAACGGCACAGCAGGTCTTGAAGTTATCGTCACTCTTACAGACGCTCGGACCAATCTGCAACTCTGGTCCAACCGGCTCGACTGTGGCGCTGATCCTGCACAGCTGATTAATTTTCAGAAAAAAATCGTCCAGACTGTTACGGCCCAGATAGGATGTGAACAGGGGGTGATTGCGAAGAAGATTTTCACGGAATCCTCGGGCAAGGCTCCGGAAAAGCTGAAAACCTATGAGGCTATCCTGCGATTTCTGGAATTCAGCCAGTCACGCACTGAATATCATTTTGTTCAGGCCTTAAATGCGCTGCAGCATGCCAGGGACATTGAACCGCGCTGCAGTAAGGTCTGGTCCATGCTTGCCCGCCTGTACATCATCATTTACTCCTATGAGATTTCCGGCTTTGCAATCCGCGAAGCAAGGGAAAAAGCCATTGCCTATGCCGAACAGGGGGCAAAGCTGGCCCCGGACAGCCAATACGCCCGAATCGTACTGGCACTGGTCCGGGTTGTCACAGATGAAATAACCGCTGCCCGAAAAGAAGTGCAGCTGGCCTGTGCGCTCAATCCGAATTCCATTATCCAGGCAGACGCCATCGGCTATGTGATGGCCTTATCAGGAGACTGGCAGCAGGGCTCGGAGTTGATCAGAAAAGCAATCAGGAGAAACCCCTACTACCCTGATTATGTACACTATGCCCTCTGGGGCAACTGGATCAGGCAGAACAACTATGAACAGGCCTACCAGGAAACAATGCACCTCAGAGGCCCGCAGGTTTTCTGGGAACCGCTGGTCAAGGCCGTTGCCCTGGGCAATCTGGGACGACTGGAGGAGGGCAGGGATTGTGTTGCGGATCTGCTCAGGCTCAAGCCGGATTTCCCGGAGCGCGGCCGTATTCTGCTGGGGAGATACATAAAATTTGACTCCATTACAGAACCCGCTGTCAACGGCTTAAAAAAATGCGGCCTGGAACTGGAGTAAGCGCTTCATTAACTCCACTCTTGACATGATAACAGGTCGGAATGTAAGCGTTTCAGGAACGCCCTGCTGTGCGTGATCAAGACACCCGATTATACCCCTGTATATCGGGGGACTTGAGCGCGTGCAGCAGGGTGTTCATGGAGCGCTTACGAACTGGAGTGAACAGCTCATAGTGTTCTCTCTGAACATCGTCAGATCATGGCGGCTTTACCAGT
>WFRY01000250.1 GCA_015486315.1 Desulfobulbaceae bacterium | reverse complement strand
CCACCATATTCCGTATCCCCGCGGGGACACAAACGAAGATTTTTACAAGGACTTATCATGTCAACGTCTCTGAACAAAGAACTCGGCACAACCGATGTTGTCTGGAATCTCGATGCTCTGTATGAATCTCTGCAGGATGATCTGCTTAGAGATGATCTTGACCTCTGTCTGCAGGAGGCAGAGCTGCTGAAAGAGAGCTGTGCCGGTAAACTGGCCGAACTTGATCCAGCTGTTTTTGCCAGAACAGTGCGACGACTTGAACGGATCCAGGTCAACCTTGGCCGAATTGACACCTATGCGTTTCTAAACTTTGTCACCCAGGTCAAAAACAGTGAAGCAGGGGCTTTTCTCCAGCAGAGCAAAGAATCGGCAAGCAGAGTTAACCGGGAGCTGGTCTTCTTTGATCTGGAATGGTCCAAGATGGACCAGGAAACAGCTGATCGTTTTCTGACCGCAGCAGAGGCAGCCCCCTATCGCCATTACCTGACCAATCTTCGCAGGTATGCCGACCATCTTCTGTCAAACCCGGAGGAAACCCTGCTCGTTGAGCTCTCACCGGTCGGCAATGAGGCCTGGCTTACCCTGTTTGAAAAACTGATGGGCCATCTTGAATTTGGAGAGAAAAAACGAAGTGAAGAAGAGGTCCTTTCAGACCTGTATGCCGGCAGCCGCGAAGTACGAAAATCAGCAGCTCTTGAGCTCACCGAGGGGTTACAGACCCAGCTCCACATCCTCACCCATATCTTCAATACCATTCTTGCCGAAAAAATGATTGATGACCGGCTGCGCTGTTATCCCTCCTGGGTCAGTGCCCGGAATCTTTCCAATGAACTGAATGACCGGACCGTTGATGCACTGGTAAACAGCACGATCGATCGTTACGATATTGTGAAGCGCTATTACAGGTTGAAAAAACAGCTGCTCGGTGTAAAGGAGCTGTATGATTATGACCGCTACGCCCCCCTGCCCTCTCTGCCGGATCAACTGGTGCCCTGGCAGGAATGCCGGGAGATGGTCCTGCAGGGTTTTCGTGCCTTTTCACCCGAGATGGCCGATATTGCCTCACTGTTTTTTGAGCAGAACTGGATTCATGCTCCCATCCTGGAAGGCAAGCGGGGCGGGGCTTTCGCCCATCCGGCAGTTCCGGATGCCCATCCATATATCCTGGTCAACTATACCGGTAACATTCGGGATGTGTCCACTGTGGCCCACGAACTGGGACACGGTATCCATCAGTACCTGGCAAAGGACAAGGGCTATTTCAACGCTGATACGCCCCTGGTTCTGGCCGAGACCGCTTCAGTTTTTGCCGAACTGCTGATCTTCCACCGGCAGCTTGAGACACTGTCTGATCCAGAGCAGAAACGAGCCTTTATCTGCCAGAAACTGGAATCAATCTTTGCCACGGTCTTTCGCCAGATCTCCATGAACCGTTTTGAAGACATGATCCACAATCACCGCCGTGAAAAAGGCGAACTGTCCACCGAGGACCTCTCCATGCTGTGGATGGAGAGTCAGCAGGCAATGTTTGGTGATGCTGTTACCCTTGGAGAACATTATCAAACCTGGTGGTCATATATTCCTCATTTTCTCCACACTCCCGGCTATGTCTACTCATATGCCTTTGGTGAGCTGCTGGTTCTTTCCCTGTACCGTATCTACCAGCAGGAGGGAGAAAAATTCATCGGTAAATATCTGCACCTGCTTGCTGAAGGAGGAAGCCGGTCTCCCTACGAACTGCTGCAGCCTTTTGATATTGATTTAACCGAACCCGCCTTCTGGCAGGGCGGATTAATGGTCATTGAAAAAATGCTTGAGGGAGTTGAGGGGATATGAGGAAGAATGCGGCTCAGTTGGCCTGATAAAAATGACTTCTGCTGCTTCAATCCTGTATATTAATGGAAGCATGAGTTTATAACAGGTCGACCGGACCTGGTGAACTGCTGCGAACACGACATCTTTGTGATAAACATAAGGACCAGGCTGAAAGCCTGCTCCAGCTCACCAGTATCAGCACCTTTTTGGTTCCGGTTTATCCGGGTCAGGCAACAAGGGTACTTCCCTGGTCAGCATGTTGTTATTGAAACAAAAGTGGTGAATGCTGACGCTATTCATCATCCTGGGGAATGAGATCTTCATCTTTTCCGGCGGGATTATTTTTTTTCTCAAGCTTGCGCAGTCTTTTTTCTTCTTTCTTTTTTTTCTTTGCCAACTCTTTCTGGCGCTTTTCATACGAATAATTTGTTTTTCTGGCCAAGACATTCTCCCTGTTTAATTGTTAGCAACTGGTGCAAAAGATACTGCCAAAAAAAAAGACCCCGCGCGATGCGGGGTCTTGCAATGATCGGTATCAATGCTTACTGCTGGACAACATTCTCTGCAGCCGGGCCTTTGGGGCCGTCAACAACATCAAAAGTTACCCTGGCACCCTCTTCGAGGGATTTGAAACCTTCAGCCTGAATTGCGGAATGATGAACAAACACATCCTGTCCGCCGTCCTGCTCGATGAAGCCAAAACCCTTGGAATCGTTAAACCATTTTACTGTACCTTCAGCCATTGTGAACTACTCCTTACTGTTCGCGATTTTCAAATTTAACCGCTTAAATGATAAAAATGCCGGTGTAGTTATTTACAAATCCGGCGAGGTAGCCTTCTATTAAACAAAAAAACCGCACGACCTCTCACTGAGGATTGTGCGGTTATCTTTTCCGTAATTCATGAACTACAAATAGTGACTACACAACAATTTTTATTAATATAATCGATACCACCAGATACGCAACGTTTTTTTTTACAATAGAAGACAAAATCAAATACAGAGCTCATATGACTACCCGTCATCCCCCTCTTTATTGATCGTCAAACCGGGAAGCGACGGCATCACCATTGGTTTTTTGCGTGGTTTACCGGTGATATTGCTGACCCGGCGTACAACCCGGTTACTAATTCGTTTTCCCTTGGCCGATGCGCCTTTCAGCAGAAAATCATCCATTTCGATTTCCATGGAATTATAGCGGGCCCTTGAGGACGGCACCAGGCTGATCCTGGCCCGGACATCTTGACTGCCCACAGCCAGCATCTGGATAACAGAACGTTTATGTTCCGGGAACAGCCGGTATTCACGGTTGATGATAAACTTCGGCATCTTAAAACGCTTGACATAGGTCAGGTTTTCCAGACCTGAACGATAGATGATATTAAAGACCAGATCCTTGCTGACCACCCCCATCCACAGCAGGTTACTCCCCACGAAAACCTTATCTGCGACATTGGTAACCCTGTACAGTCCATCTTTAAATATGAGCATAATACGGTCATACTCAGAGCAGGTCAACTCAAGATCCTTTCTCTTATTTTCTACTTTAATTTTATGCCCTATGAACCCGGATTCACGATGATATGCCACATGAATGTTTGACAGGGCCGCAGCCCGGGCATTCACCTCGTCAAAATGTTTCAGTTTGCTCTTGCGGGGATATTTTTTACCGTATTTTTTCAGGAGTGACTCTATATAATCCTTTGTAAAGCCAACCATGTCCTGCAGATGTTTTTCAATGACGGCAATACCCTTTTCAAGGGTTTGAATTTCTTTCTGCTGCCTGTTGATATCATAGCGGGAAATACGTTTAATCTTTATCTCAAGCAACCGTTCAATATCATCTTTGGTCACCTTGCGGATCAGCTCATCGGCAAAGGGAAACAGGGCCTGACGAATTGTCGAGATAACGGCTTTATAGGAAATCTTTTCCTCAATCTCCTTATAGAGCCTCTCTTCAATAAATATCTGCTCAAGTTTTCGGGCGTGCAGCTTGTCCAGCAGCCTGCCCCGTTCTATATTGAGCTCTTTTTCCAGATCCTGGAGCAGCTTATCGGTGTTATGCCTGAGTACCTCTTCGACCTCGACAACACAGGGCATATTATCTCTGATGACCACCAGGTTCGGCGACACACTCAGCTCGCAATCGGTAAAGGCGTACAGGGCATCTATGGTTTCATCGGCATGGACCCCGCGTGGAAGTTTAATTTCCACCTCTACCTCTTCCGCCGTATAATCATTAATGGAGGTAATCTTTATTTTACCGTTCTTGGCCGCCTTTTCAACCGAGTCGATCAATGTCTGGGTGGTCAGGTTATAGGGCAGTTCGGTGACGGTGATGGTCTTATCGTCTACCTGTTCAATCTTTGCCCGGCAACGCAGTTTGCCGTTTCCATGACCATAATCGGAGACATCAACAATTCCGCCCCTGGGAAAGTCGGGGTAAAGGATAAACTTTTTGCCGTTTAAATACTTAATCTGACATTTAAGCAGCTCACAGAAATTATGGGGCATGATTTTAGTTGCCATGCCCACGGCAATCCCTTCCGCACCGAGCAGGAGCAGCATGGGCAATTTTGCAGGCAGAGAAACAGGTTCCTCCATCCGTCCGTCATAGGAGTCGACAAATTCCGTCAGATCTTTATTAAACAACGTTTCGCGGGAAAGCGGGGTCAGACGGCACTCGATATAACGGGCTGCAGAGGCCTGGTCACCGGTAAAAATATTGCCGAAGTTTCCCTGCCGGCCAATGAGATAGCCCTTGTTCGCCAGGTTAACCAGGGCGGCAAAGATCGACTGGTCGCCATGGGGATGCAGCTTCATGGTCTCGCCGACCACGTTGGCCACCTTGTGAAAACGGCCATCGTCCATGTTGTGCAGGGTCTGCAGAATACGGCGCTGAACAGGCTTCAAGCCGTCATTGATATCAGGAATGGCCCGTTCCCTGATAACATAGGAGGTGTAGTCCAGGAAGTTGGTATCAAAGAGTTTATGCAGTTTACCCTGCCGACGCTCTTCGGTATTTTCAGGACTGCTGCTCATACCGGCCTCAGGGTAAGGTGATCCATAATATACTGACGGCGATCAGGGGTGTTTTTGCCCATGTAGAATTTAAGGACCCGGCTCACTTCGGACAGACTGTCTATCCTGACCTGCTTAATGCGCATGTCGGCTCCGATAAACTGCTTAAATTCCGGCGGGGAAATCTCGCCCAGCCCTTTAAATCTGGTTACTTCAACGGTTTTGGCACTGGCCCTGCCCTTTAAGCCGGCAATAGCCTCCTCTTTTTCCTGGTCCGAGTAACAGTAAAGGGTTTGTTTTTTGTTTCTTGCCCGGAAAATCGGCGTTTCCAGAATGTACACATGGCCGAGTTTAATCAGCGGTTCAAAATAATGGAGAAAAAAGGTGAGCAGCAGATTACGGATATGCAGTCCGTCCACATCGGCGTCCGTTGCCAGGATAACCTTGTCAAAACGGAGATCGGCAATGGAATCCTCTACATTCAAGGCCCGCATCAGGGAATACATTTCATCATTTTTATACAAGAGGTCCAGACGCTGGCCAAAGACATTCATGGGCTTGCCCTTGAGCGAAAACACGGCCTGAGTCATGGGATCACGAGAGGAAACAATTGAACCGGCTGCAGACTGCCCCTCGGTGATAAACACCATATTCTCCCTCCCCTCTCTGGAAGGATTTTTTCTGCTGGGATGATATTTACAGTCCTTGAGCTGGGGAATTTTAAAGGCAACCTTCTTGGCCTTGGCCTTGGCCTCCTTACGCACCGACTGCAGCTCCTTGCGAATACGTTCGTTGCGCTGCACCTTGTCCATAAGTACTTCAGCGCTGTCCGGATACTTATAGAGATGGGTGGCGACAGCCTCACGCACAGCATTAACTATCCACGCCCTTATATCCGTATTACCTAACTTATTCTTTGTCTGTGATTCAAAAACAGGCTCCTGAACCTTAACCGCCAGGGTACCGACAATACCATCCCTGACATCCTTGCCCGTGTACTTTTTACCGGAAAATTCATTCACTCCCTTAAGAATTCCCTCGCGAAAGGCAGAGAGATGGGTGCCGCCCTCTGAAGTATAGGTCCCGTTGACAAATGAAAAATAGCTATCCCCGTAATCATCGGTATGGGTGAAGGCAAACTCAAGTGCTTTTTCCGCAGCATGGATGGCCGGATAAATATCCTTGCCGTCAAGCTCGTCGGCCAGCAGGTCAAGGAGTCCTTTTTCCGAATAATATTTTTTCTGCTCCTCATTTTCACCGGTCAGAAAAAGGTTCAACCCGGCATTGAGATAGGCATAACGCCACAGCCGCTGATCAACATATTCAAAATCAAAGCTGAACTTTGGAAACAGATCGGCATCGGGCAGAAATTCGATCAAGGTACCGTCTTTCTCCTCACTCTTTCCCTCTTCCTCATCAATCAGGGTACCATGGGTAAATGTTGCTTTTTTGTACTTTCCCTCCCGAAAGGCAACCACAGTGAAATGTTCGGAAAGGGCATTCACCGCCTTGGTACCGACACCGTTAAGGCCGACTGAAAACTGGAATACATCGGTATTGTACTTGGCACCGGTATTGATCACGGAAACGCACTCAACCACTTTTCCAAGCGGGATACCCCGACCGTAATCCCGCACCCGGCAGCGGCCGTTTTCCTTGATAGAGATATCAACCCGTTTGCCATAGCCCATGATGTACTCATCAACGGCATTATCTATTACCTCTTTAATCAGGATATAGATGCCGTCATCCGGATGGGAACCATTACCCAACCGACCGATATACATACCGGGCCGTTTACGGATATGCTCAAGCGAGCTGAGGGTCTTTATCTTTGATTCGTCGTATTGATGGGCAGATGACACGTTATGCAATAAAGTGGTAGAGGATTGGATAATAGAATAAAGGTAACTGTTCAGCTGCACCCCATCTTGCGACGATCAGGCCTCCTCACATAGACGGGCTATAGTTTGTCGTCTGCCTGCCGCAAGATGAAGCACATCTGAACAGTTACAGACCACAAATTTTCAACCAGACCATGAGACACCGGCAACCGGTATCAATGTATCACCGCAGAGATGTAGAGATTGTCCCTGTTTTTTGTAACAGACATCCGGGAACAATGAACTGATATATTAACTGCACAGTTTACCCATTGGGCCGCAACAAGTCAAAAGATATGATTAACCATCGGGCCGGCTCTTTACAACCTGATGGGAACCGACCCCTCATGATACAGGACCGCGACTTGCGCTGGAGCAGGCTTCTTGCTGGAGCAGGCTTGCAGCCTGGTCCTCATGTTTATCACAAAGTTGTCGTATGCACAGCAGGCCACCGGATTCAGCCGACCTTGTTATAAACCCATGGTTCAATCTACAAAATTGAACCAGCAGGTAGGGATTGAACATGTGCAAATACATATGCTGCTATTGTTACAGTTACTACAGCACCTACATCACTGCTGGAGCAGGCTTGTAGCCTG
>WFRY01000249.1 GCA_015486315.1 Desulfobulbaceae bacterium | reverse complement strand
GTCTGCTTGGTGACTTTTTTCTAAAACTGTTGTCACAAAATTTCCACTCCCCAGAATTCTTTCATCAGATAGCTCCCTTTCTCTTCTCTTGCGTTGCAACAGAACTTTTTTGTCCCCGCCGGCACTCCTAACCCCCTTTCCCCATTCATAGCTCGTGGCTCATGGAAATTGTTTAGAAATCTCTCAACGATATTTCAAAAAATCATTAACAGTCAATCCGATATCCTTAACGATTTGGCGCAATAAAATAGAAGAGATGTCTCTGCCAGGATGAAAAGGGACAGTGGTACATCTTCCATCTGAATGGCGGAGCTGCTTATGGGAACCCCGTTGCCGTACTTACGAGAATCCAAGGGTTTCAAGGATAGCTATTACTTCGCGGGGTTTGAGCGTTGGAGTACTCCCCATGTTTAAGCCGTCACTACATTCTGCGTACCGATGAATTCAGTAGTCGTCTTGGGTTCTCCGTCTTCGAGAAGCATTTCTTTGTTGGGGTCGGGCCACGCTAACTTGTTGAATATTAATTGGTTAGTTCCCAATAATAGGCGTTATATGGCTCTATATCGTCTTTTTGAGTATCAAAATGACTCATATAGGACGACGATGGCTCACGCAACTGGCAACCGTCATCTGCTGCTATAATCTTCCTTCCTTTTGTCATCGCTCCCAGGGAAGATTTTATTTGCCCTGTATATCTTTTCCTACCGATTCCGGCGGTTTGTTGGGATCGGGCCACACTATCTATCCGATTATTACAGATAAACATCCCAAACATAGCCGTTTTCAACCCCAATATCGTCGTTTTTGCCCCCAAAAAGGTCATTATAGAAAACTGAAGGTTCTCGGAGTTGATACGCTGCTCCGACTTGCCGGACAGTTCTTCTTACCGATTCTAGCCCAAAGCCAAAACAGGAAATACCGGTGGAATTTAAGCACATTATGGCCACGTACAATACTAACGATGGGGGAGGAACACTTGAATTGCCCCTCAGTTCCACGTAATCTCTTTCTCCACCTCTTCAAGATTTTCAGCTCTGATAACTGTACGGAGGATTTGTTTCAATTTCTTCCTGTCCGTCATGGCATCAACTTTTTCATGCATATGGGAAGGAACACTACCGAACTTCGCATCAAATGCATCAAGCACCATTTCACGCGCCTCCTGAAGCAATCCCTCCCTGCTGCAATCCCTTCTGGATACCCTTTCTTTCCGCACTTGTAACGTATGGCATTTTGCACTCCTCTTCATATCTGTATATCTTTTCCAGGAAATTTGCTTCAAGTTCATCTGGAAGAGACATAATCCAGTCAATGAAACTGAACAGCTTGATTATATCTTCACGTGAATAACCACGTTTGTACAGCCCTATGGTAAGATTATATTTCCATTTCTTTCGATCAACTGGGCTGTGAGCAATTTCCATGGCCTTGAAATGAGCCAGAGTGCATACTGCAAAAGGATTTTTGCACTCCTCCAGCGTGGATAACTGCTCTGCCATGTCCATCAGCTTGAATACAGGGAACTCAAGCAGTGCTCTACAACCCCAGAATTCATAACCATAGGAATCAGGCCGCCATGCAGGATTATCATCTGCCAGAAGGGCAAGGCTCACCACCGGCCTGTCATACCGGTCAAATATTCGGTAGTTGTAGCTGTACATACGTTTGGCAAGATTCTTTTCTCGCCGGCCCTGAATTTATAGATGCACCAACACCCATACTTCCTTGCCATCAATACTCCATACCTTGTCTGCTGCGTTGGCGAGGGCTCGAAGTACAGGGAGTACGCCTTCCGCCCTCTCCGCCTTGCATTTGCAGCACCCTGTGAGCAGATACGTTACGTGAAAAGCGTCTTTCCAGTTATGGGAATTCCCCTGGAAGGGGGTGAGTAGTTACCGTCTTTATTCATGCAAGTTCCGGGGATAATACGTATACCTATTTTTTCTTCTTTATCGTATGCTTAAATTTGAGCAGTGCAAAATTCAGCTCTACGGTTGTCTCGGTATCAGTAGTTTCCAGATCATCATCCAGAATTTCCGCTATGATCTCGCCATTCTTTTTCATAAGAGCTTTTTGACCACTCTTATCTTTGACGGTGGTTAACTCTTTTAAGTTCCTGGAAAGATGTCTGATTTTAGCGAAGGTCTCAATGATTGCAAGAGTAGCCTCCCTCGGTAGCCTTTTTGCTTTTCAATATCGTGGCTAACATATATAAGCCTTTCTCAGGAAAGGCTTTCGGGAGTTTGACCTTGCCGTCTTTCCTTGAAGTCGAAAATTTCGACTTCAATAGATTCCACTCATCTCTTTCAAGTTCCAGGATATAACCTTCCGGAAATTTTTCCGGATTGTTTTTAACCGCTTCATTGATTCGCTCGGTTTCGACACCGTAAATTTCCGCGACATCGCTATCGAGCAGGACCTGCCCTCCTCAAACTGATAGTAGCTTATCTTCGATGTTTTCAAATTTTACTATCTTCATGGTTATTTTCTATTCCGCCATCTTTATCAACAAACAATACTGGGAAATATAACAAAACAGGCGCTATCTTGCATGGGGTCGGGCCACGCTAACTTGTTGAATATTCATTGGTTATGTCCCAATAATAGGCGTTACATGGCTCTATATCGTCTTTTTGAGTATCAAAATGACTCATATAGGCCGACGATGGCTCGCGCAACTGGCAACCGTCATCTGCTTTTATAATCTTCCTTCCTTTTGCCATCGCTCCCAGGGAAGATTTTATTTGCCCTACATACTCATTATTGCCTACCGCAATGGCCTTTATCCATTTAGGATCACGGGCATTGGCACTATTGTTCAGACACTCTGCGATCCACCTGCGATAATCCTCTTTCAGTAAATCATAAAATTCAATTGCCCTTGCATGATAACGTTCTTCCCAGAATGTTATTTTTTGGCCATGAAAATGGCCTTATAGACCAAAAATAAGGCATTTGTTTCATGTTATTGCCTATAATTACTAGTAGTTAACGCGGCCATAACGCTATCAGCCGCTATCAAGACCCGCTATCAATCCACGCCGCTATCCAACTCTTATTTTTGCTCTAGTTCCCATTTATTTTTTCCCGTATGCTTTATTGACATGTTTTTCTTCCTCAGGAATCAGACCTGTATCTCTTAAAAACCTCTGAAAAATCAAGGGTTACCTTGCAAATAGCCTCATCAAACTCGTAACTCTCTATAACAAACACACCTTGTTTATCATACCTTTTACCATCTAATTTATAGACCTTTGCAACAAGGTCCTCTGGATAAACAAGAACATAATATTTGACCTTTTCCCTCTCATATATTTCAAATTTATATTTCTCATCCCACAATACGCTGGATTTACTGATAACTTCAACTATGATTTCTGGTGGTTTGGTGAGAAATCTTTCATTGGTTTCGCCACAAATCAGGACAACATCCGGACGAAGGATAGTGTCTTCGGCTATTTTGTAATCTATTTCCCCCAAGACCTCACACTTGGTGCAATCCTCAACCTGATTACCAAGCAGCCTGGCTATCTCATAAGCCAAAGCCTGATGTATCCGGAGCGGAGCTGGAACCATTGCGTAGGCTATCCCGTCTATCAATTCCCATCTTCCTTCCCACTCTACATAATCATCGTAAGTGTAATGGGGCAAATATTCTTTTCTTAAAATTCTCACCTTCAGGCACCTTTCTTGATTCCGCGAAAACCGGCCATCAACGGTGGATGAAATTCAATGATTGGTCATATACAGAATGCCTAAACTGGATTGAGCTATAATGTCCTCACCCATACCTTTTCCCGTCTGAGACCACCACGATCCTGATAACATTTTCAATTCCATTGTTGGGGGTCGGGCACGCTAACTTATTGAATCTTCATTGGTTATGTCCCAATCGTTGAAATGGTTCATGCCGTTCCATTTATCTCAATGCTCTTCTGATTTTCTTCGGATACTGACGGAGATCCAGAACTCTCTTAACTAAGATAATATCCTGATTTTCCATGGTGTAGTAGATGGCATACGGGAATCTTTTTGAAAGTAACCGATGATAACCAGCGACTTTCCGATGAATTCCGCCATACAAAACCAGTTAGTCAATGTCAGAAAACAGTGAATCAAAGAAGTAATCCTCTCCCCCCACACCTTGTCGTTCATAGAACAGTCGAGCCTCATACAGGTCTTCCAAAGCAGAGGAAAGAATCTTGATTCTCATTCGAATCGTTTCCTTAATTCTTCCTTTGCATCTTTCCAATCAAGTATCTGCTCCTGCCCAGCCCTGAGTCTATTTTCCGTTTTACTCAAGGCCTCTTTATGCCATGCAGGAGATTCAATCAACTCATCTTCCATAGAGAGGTCCTCCCATATGGATTCCATGATCCGAAACTTTTCTTTTCGGGAAAGCTGTTTAATAGCAGCGGTATCTAACATAATAGCTGTGTCCTAATTACTTCCACCACTCGCGCCATAGGGCCTTGGAGCAGAAATAAAAGTGGGTAAATGGATTTTATTTCTTGTAAATATCTCCACGAGGCCCAATATGATCGACAAAGATGCTATCTTCTTGTTCGTCGTACCAGAAAATCACCCGCGGATCTCCGATGCGGATCCTACGGTACCCTGTCCACTCTCCTGCCATTCGAATAACACCAGGGTAATCTGAAAGATCTTTTGCAAGATTCCTTAATGAGGTCCGAACCCGTTCTTGATAAGACTGCGGCAATCGTTGAAGATAGCGAAGCGCGCGCCGGTGTACGACAACCTTTCTCAATGAATTGTATCCAGATCAACGTACGCGCCTTGATTCCTCTCTGCCCGATCACGTTGCGCCTGTCGCAAATCGGCGATGCCCTCATCATCCAGGTCCAAGCCGAGCATTTCGATTATTTGTAGATACTGCTCCCAAGGAATGATGACTTCTTGCGGGCGTCCCTGAGCATCAACAATATACTTCTTCGAAATGGTAAGCACTAAGCAAATCCTCCTCTTCTTTAATATAATATCAATAATGTGAAGGTGTGATCCGAATAACCCAAGCGCACACCAAATGCCTGGGCGATAGTTTGTATGCCCCTTAAATTTAGATTTAAAAGGGGTCAAGTCTTTGCTTGCCCTACCTTCACCAATTCCATCCATTCTCTTTTTTCACGCAGAGCCGCAAAGATCGCAAAGGGCTTTTTAATCTTAACCATTGGTGGCTTTGTGCCTTTGCGTGATCGTTTCGGCAATTACCACAATCTGCTCGTCTTGGAGATAAGCGTGTATTGGCAGGCTGAATATTCGTCGGGCACTGTCCATGGCCATGGGCATGTCCCCGGCATGGTACTCAAGACGGGCAAATGCCGTCTGCATGTGCATAAGTTTACGATAGGGGGCAATGGGGACAGACAAAATATGCTTTTCCGGAGAGATAATACCCAACCTAAAAGAGGCCTGTTATTTTTGCGAGCAGGCCGGCCATGGAGATGGCTGAAAACACCATGGCAAAGGTAAACAGGCGGCTACTCATGGCCCGGTTTTCACGCAGACCGGCATCGATTTTAGTGTCCATCCGTTCTATTATGGTGTCAAGCTTGACGTTAACCTGGTCAAAGCGTCTGTCGACCTGCTCGAAACGTTTGTCCACCTGCGCGAATCGACGGTCC
>WFRY01000248.1 GCA_015486315.1 Desulfobulbaceae bacterium | reverse complement strand
TGTCCCGGTTGCTCAGGCTGCAGAAGAAGAGACTGCAGCAAGCGGGACAGCTGTTCAGGAGACTGCTGCTGAGAGTGAACCATCGGCCCCGCAGGAGGTTGATTCAGCTGAGACTGCTGCCGATTCTTCCGTCAGCGATATGGTCTCGCGGATAGAAGCTGATCAGGCAGCAACACCCGCATCTGCAGATGCTGTAGTCTATGGTGTCGAAACACCGGAGCAGGCCAGGGCCGGAAAGCAGTTGGCACTGGCCAAACTGTTTGATGTTGATAAATGTGTCGGTTGTGACCTTGCCGGGGTGGATCTGTCTGGGAAAAGTCTTGGTGATGTCGACCTTGAGCGTGCGGATCTGCAGGGGGCAAATCTTGCAGGTGTGAAACTGCGTGAGGCCAATTTGAAAGGAGTGAATTTCAGCGGCGCCAACTTGCAGGATGCCGACCTGCGTGAGGCTGATTTGTATCTTGCTGATTTTACCGGTGCCGACCTTACCGGTGCCAGGCTTGAAGATGCTTTGATTGATTCGGCTGATTTTACTGATGCGACAGGCGTCAACCTGGAAGGCGCCCTGAAGGATCAATAACCATCGGTTGATGATTTCTTCCGGCAGTTGACCTTGAATCTTCTTGACAACTGTGTCCTGTTTGGTTATACGGTAGGGTTTCAAAATAAATTATTTAAGTTACCGGATAGCAACAAGGAGTTTTCATGGCTAATCATAAGTCAGCGATAAAAAGAGATAGACAGTCAAAAGTACGTCGCATGCGTAACCGCATAAACAAATCAAAAATGAAGTCTGCTGTCCGCCGTGTTGAAGAGGCGCTGGTGGCTGGTTCTGAAGACAAAGCCCGCGAGGCTCTCAAGGTTGCTGTACCGATTATTCAGAAGACGGTTACCAAAGGATCAATCCACAGCAAAACCGCATCTCGTAAGATCTCCAGGCTGACCAGAAGGGTCAACCGGATGCTGCCCCTCGGCTGAGTCGGTTAGCGGTTAGTATATATCCTGCAAACTGCGTTGAAGGAATATAAGCCATGGAAGCGAGGTGCTTCCATGGCTTTTTTTATTGTTATGCCGAGTAGATGATCATGTATTCTCCAGACTTGGAAACATTCTCCGCGATGATGGAGGGGGCAGGTCTTGTACCGCTTCATCGCGCTATTGTGGCCGATCTTGACACCCCTCTGACTATTTTTGCCAAGGTGGCAGGTAATGAGAAGCACGCCTTTCTCTTTGAATCCATGGAGGGTGGGGAAAAATGGGGTCGTTATTCCTTTATCGGTCTTGATCCGCTTGTAACATTTGAAAGTCTTCGTGACCGGGTCACCCTTGCCGGTACGGGTTTTGAAGTGCCGGAAGTACGGGAAGGCGTGAACCCCTTTACAGAACTTCGTGACCTGCTGGCCTCGTTCAACGCCAGTACAGCTCCGGGGCTGCCCAGGTTTTATGGTGGTGCCGTAGGGTTTCTCGGCTATGACATGATCCGTTTTATCGAGGAGATCCCGGATTCCCATGAACTGCTCGATGTTCCTGATTCCTCCTTTATCGTCCCGCGCCTGGTATTGATTCACGACTCGGTAAATCAGATTTTAACGGTGGTCTGTAACGTTGTAGCGGATGACGGCAGAGATGTCGATGTTCTCTATCAAGACGCCTGCTCCCGGATTGATGCCGTTATAGCTAAACTCAGGCAGCCCCTCCCCGACTCTCTGGCCGTAAGTTCCAGCGGCTGTGCACATCATAAGTTTACCTCCAATATGGATGAAGAGAGTTTCGCCGCCATGGTGGAACGGGCCAAGGAGTACATCCTGTCCGGTGATATTATTCAGGTGGTCCTGTCCCAGCGTTTTCACAGCAAGACGGATCTGGATCCCTTTCTGCTCTATCGCTCCCTGCGTCATATTAATCCCAGTCCCTATCTTTTTTATCTTCGTCTCGGTGATGTCGTGCTGATCGGCTCTTCGCCGGAGATCCTTGTGCGTCTTGAAGACGGTGATATTGAACTCCGTCCCATTGCCGGTACCCGCAGGCGCGGTCAATCACCGGAAGAGGACAGGGCGCTGGAAGAGGAACTGCTGGCCGACCCCAAGGAGCGGGCCGAACACCTGATGCTTGTGGATCTGGGCCGTAACGACGTGGGCAGGGTGGCGGAAAGTGGAACCGTGGAGGTCAGCGACCTGCTGGTCATTGAACGATACAGCCATGTGATGCATATCGTCTCAGGCGTTCATGGTACATTGGCTGAGGGCAGGGATCAGTTTGATGTCATGAAGGCCTGTTTCCCGGCCGGTACGGTCAGCGGTGCCGCCAAGATCCGGGCCATGGAGGTCATTGACGAACTTGAAGTGGAGCGGCGCGGTCCCTATGCCGGTGCGGTGGGTTATTTCGGTTTTTCAGGCAATATGGATTTCTGCATTACCATCCGGACTTTTTTCATGAAGGATGATAATCTCTGGATCCAGGCCGGGGCCGGGATTGTTTCTGATTCCGTGCCTGCCCGGGAGTATGAAGAGACTATTAACAAGGCCCGCGGCCTGCGACGGGCTGTAGAACTTGCGGAACAGGGGTTTTAGGCTGTGATTGTCATCATTGATAACTACGATTCGTTCACCTTCAATATCGTTCAGACCCTTGCAGCGCCACCTCCCGGAGCCCCTGACGACTGGCAGTCCCCTGCAATTAGAGTGTTTCGCAACGACAAGATAACGGTGAATGAGATCGCCGACATGAATCCTGACCGGCTGCTGATTTCTCCCGGACCATGCACTCCGAAAGAGGCTGGAATTTCCATTGAGGCGATCAGGTTTTTTTCCGATAAAATTCCGGTTCTCGGGGTCTGTCTTGGTCATCAGTCCATTGGTGAGGCCTTTGGCGGCAGGGTTATCCGGGCGGGCAGGGTGATGCACGGCAAGACCAGTCCCATGCATCACGATAACCGCGGCGTCTTTACCGGTCTGGATAATCCCTTTGACGGTATGCGCTACCACTCGCTGGTGGTTGAGGAGTCTACGCTGCCGGATTGTCTGGAGGCCACCGCCCATACCGACCAGGGGGAACTCATGGGACTTCGTCATAAAACTCTGGCAGTGGAAGGTGTTCAGTTTCATCCCGAGTCAATTATGACCGGAGCAGGTATTATTTTGCTCCATAACTTTTTGCGGCCTGATTATCCGGATCTTCTCAGGAAGGAAGAGAGGTAAGGGAAATAAGGAACATGGAGAACTTTTGTAATGATTAGAGAAGCAATTGCGCAGGTGGTTACCGGCGAGGATCTTACTGAACAGCAGATGACGGCTGTGATGCAGGAGATAATGAGCGGCGAGGCCACTGACGCCCAGATAGGCTCATTTATTACCGCACTTCGTATGAAGGGCGAGACCATTGACGAGATTGTGGGCGCGGTCCGGGTTATGCGCGAAAAAGCCACCTTTGTTGATACCGGTGTTGATACGGCCTCCGGGGAGTTGCTCATGGATATCGTCGGCACAGGCGGTGACGGTTCCGGGACCTTTAACGTTTCCACGACCACTGCCTTTGTTGTTGCCGGTGCCGATATTCCTGTGGCCAAACACGGCAACCGGGCAATTTCCTCATCCTGCGGCAGTGCCGATGTGCTTGAAGCACTTGGCGTTGACCTGTCCATGCCTGCCGACAGGGTGGCGGAATGTGTGCGTACAGTGGGGATCGGTTTTCTCTTTGCCCCCATGCTGCATGGTGCCATGAAGTATGCCATCGGTCCCCGCCGTGAGATGGGGATCAGGACTATTTTTAATATTCTCGGTCCCATGACCAATCCTGCCGGAGCTAACGTCCAGCTCACCGGTGTCTTTGCCAGAGAGTTGACAGGGGTGCTTGCCGAGGTCCTGGTCAGAATGGGCATGAAACGCACCCTGGTTGTCTGGGGTGAGGGGAACATGGATGAGATGACCGTGACCGGCACCTCCTATGTTGCCGACGGTCACGACGGCAGGGTCGAAACCTATACTGTTACCCCTGAGGATGTGGGCCTTGCCAGGGCTGAAATTGAAGAGATTCGCGGTGGTGCGACTGCAGAGGAATCTGCTCTCCAGGTTCGCGAGGTCTTGGGCAATACACCCGGTGCTAAACGTGATATGGTTCTTCTTAATGCCGGTGCCGCACTCATGGCAGCCGGCAGGGTCGATGATCTGAAAACCGGCGTAGACAGGGCAAAAGAAATTGTTGCATCCGGTGCCGCCCTTGAGAAACTCGACAAACTGATCGCCTTCTGCCAGGGGTGATCCAGCATGATTCTTGATACCATTGTAGAGCGAAAACATGAGGAGGTAGCCGCCCTGAAGCAGCAGGGAATCCGGCCGCCGGAGATGGAAATAGATCCTCCCCGTGGTTTTATGCAGGCCCTGGTTGATGTGCCGGGAGTGGCCATTATTGCCGAGGCAAAAAAAGCATCTCCGTCCAAAGGTGTCATTCAACCTGATTTTGACCCGGTCCGGATTGCCCTTAACTATCAACAGGGCGGCGCTCATGCCATGTCCGTACTCACGGATGTAGATTTTTTCCAGGGTTCACTCAGCTATATCCCCCTGGTCAGAGAGGCTGTTGATTTACCGGTGCTGCGGAAAGAGTTTATTATCGACCCCCTCCAGATCAAAGAGGCGGCTGTTTTCGGTGCAGATGCCATCCTGCTCATTGCCGCAATTCTCGATGAGTCCAGGCTGCAGGAATTTCGCCTCCAGGCAGAGGAACTTGGCATGGATGTTCTGGTCGAGGTGCATAACGAAGTCGAACTTGAAAAGACCCTGGCCGCCGGCAGCAGGCTGATCGGTATCAACAACCGTAATCTCAACGATTTCAGTGTGGATCTGGCAACAACCTTTCGGCTGCAGCGTGAAATTCCGAAAAATATTCCCGTGGTCAGTGAATCAGGTATCTCCAGCCGTGAGGACATGCTCCGCCTGAAAGAGGCCTCTGTTACAGCGGCATTGATCGGCGAAAGCCTGATGCGCAGCCGTGAGCAGGGTGAAACACTGCAACAGTTTCTTACGATATGAAAACTGCGCGAATTCGAATCAAGATGTGCGGGACCACAAATCTTGCAGATGCCATGGTCGCCGTTGAAGCCGGTGTGGATACCCTGGGCTTTATTTTTTATGAGAAAAGCCCCCGCAATATTGATCCGGAGGCGGCAAGGATTATCATTGAACAGCTGCCGCCTTTTGTCGATACGGTGGGTGTATTTGTTGATCGTGATCGTGAGGAGGTGGAGGAGATTATCCGTTACTGCCGTCTTGGTTACGCCCAGCTGCATGGCCTGGAATCGCCCAAATACTGTGAACGCCTTGCCAGATTTGCGCCTCCCTGTCAGGTGTTGAAGGCCTTGCGGGTAGGGGACCACACCCGGGCGGAAGATATCGAACCCTATCACGAGCACGTTAAAGGATTTCTTCTGGATACCTATCAGAAAGATAAGGTCGGCGGAACAGGTAAAAGATTTGACTGGTCTATTATTAAACGGCTTAACCTGAAAAAGACCTGGATTCTGGCAGGTGGTCTGGATGTGGATAACGTGGCCGAGGCAGTAGAAGCCGTTGCCCCATATGGTGTGGACGTAAACTCAGGTGTTGAAAAAAGGCCTGGTGAAAAAGACCACGACCGTATCCGCAGTTTTGTTCGCAGGGTCCGGGACCTGGAACAGTAATCCCGGATATCCTTTTTTTCTATCCCTGGTCCCGGGCAATGACCAGCGCATCCGGAAAGCCGTTTTGTTCCAGGTAGGTTTCATATTTTCTGGCCTCTTTAAGTGATGTTCCACTAAATACCATTACCCTGTACAGGCTGATACCGGCGGCAGGAAATTGCTGAATAATGATATCTTTTCCTTTTTCAGCAAAGATCTCGGCAAGTTTTCTGGCATTCTTTTTATATTCAAAGGCTCCAACCTGGATATAAAACCTTCCCCTGTCAAAATTCTGGTGAATCAGTTTCCTGCTCTTTCCAACGGCTTTTTTCTTCTGCGCCGGTTGTTTCTCCTCCTCACCAAGAGCAATAATTTCGACCTTTGCGGTACCGTTTTTTATTATGTCCAGTTCCTGCGCCGCTTTTTTGGTCAGGTCGATGATTCGGTTGCGGACAAAAGGCCCCCGGTCGTTGATCCGTACCACTGTTGATTTACCGTTGCTGATATTTTTAACCAACAGCATGGTACCCATGGGCAGTGTCTTGTGGGCAGCGGTATGGGCATACATGTTATAGGTTTCGCCATTCGCGGTCTTGCGGCCGTGAAATTTTTTGCCGTACCACGAGGCAAGTCCTTTTTCACTGTATCCTTCAGATGAAGGTATAGGGTAATACGTCCGATGCTCAATAACATAAGGACGCTGGGTTCCCTTTTTCTTTCCTGCTGTCCGTTTATAGGGTTTTGTCGTGTTGTCATGGAGGATGTTGCTGCAGCCGTTTGTGCCGAGCAGCAGGCAGAGTGTTGGTAAAAAGATGAATATTTTTTTCATTGCAGCGGAAGATCCTTTTCTGGGCCGGTTTCAGTTTTGTTCTGATCTGCCTGAAGCAGGTGGAGAAAACGTTTTTCATAGAATAATCCGGCCGGGCCTGTGGTGTGCGGTGTGTAGGGAAGTAAACCGTTACCGGTCCCCCTGACATTGTCAAAGAGTGGCTCTCCATCGCCGTCAACTGCGGAAATTCGGAGATCAAGAATGGGCCGAAAGACCCTGATCATCCCCTGGTCGTCCCGACCAATGAGAATATCTTCCCACCGACGCTGGGTAAAGCCAAGAAACCAGATCCCTGGTTTACTACGGCCGGTAATAGAGTCGAGCATGGTCGGTTCCAACTCGTCTTCATCACTGTAGAGGTTATGTTCAAGAAAGGTTTCAACCTCGGAACTTGACTGTACGGTAAGACGGTCCCAGGCATCGACATCCTCGCCATAGCTGAGCAATAGATGCGTCGACCGGTCATTGAATGCCCACTGGGCATGGCAGACCTGACAGCTTACCCGGTCCTTATATTCAGCATGAGCAGGATGGGTAAGTCGGGGGATCGGGTGATCCTTACCGTCGGTTCCTCTGAGAATCAGTTGATTTCCCTGTCTGCGCAGGTTGTCGGGCAGGGGATGTGACGCCGGGTCGGGAAGATGACAATCCTCACAGTGGACAGCTCTCTTTTTACCGGACATTTCCTTACCACTGTGACAGTCCAGGCAGGTCAGGCCGCGCTGCCTGTGGATGTCTGAAGCCAGCTGATGCAGTTCAACCCCATAGGGGCGGATAAACGGCTCCCTGGTGGTATACGGGGTGCGGTATTCCCAGTTAAAATCATGTTCATAGCTGCCGATGAAATCACTGCCCACATGATTGGCGTAATGACAGCTCAGGCACTGACGTTCAGTAGGGGAGACAAAGGTATGGGCGGTAAGTTTTCCGTCAATATACTGCAGATGACAGGCCGCGCAGCCGATTCCGCGCTTCACATAAGGGTATCGGTCTCCGGCAGTATACACATGGCAGCGCAGGCATCTGCGGCGAAGCATGTCGTCGACAAGCTCTGTTCTGCTCTGCGGACGTCTGTTATCGGGAAGTTGGGTTAACCCCTTGAGAGGCGGTTCAATGCCAAAATGGCTGCGAGTACGATTAATCGCCTTTTTTATGGTATAATGCAGGGACTGGGAACAGCCTGATATCTGCTCAGGATGGCAGCTGCCGCAGGATGCGGCCATATTTGCCGGGGCGGCCGGGGCGGCAAGCAAGCCTGTATGGGCATTTTTTTTTTCAGTTGCCTCATTATTCCCCAGGTGACAGGCAGTACAGGCCATGTCATGGCTGTTGTCCAACTCTACATCACCGTGACAGCCTCTGCAGCCCGGAACGTGCACCCTGCCCGGCGTTTCTGCCGTCATCTCGGTTGCCGGCACGGGAACTGCCGCATGTATTTGATCTCTCCAGCCGACAAGTACCGGCAGCAGGATGGATATCAGGATAATGAAATTGCCTCTCATAATCTTGACACCATACCATAAAGTTGCTACATCATTAAACCTCAAATTGATGTCCGGCATCAGAGCGACAGTTGATCGATATGTTGCATAGGCTTTAGCGAGCAAAATGGCTGGAATCGTCAAAAATACATAAGCCGATATAGCTCAGTTTGGTAGAGCGGCTGATTCGTAATCAGTAGGTCACCAGTTCAAGTCTGGTTATCGGCTCCATTAAATACAGGGACTTAGGGCGATTGCCCGAAGTCCCCTTTTTGTTGGTTTTGCGATCTGTACCAACATAGTACCAACTTTTTCAAAAGCGAAACCCGGCAAAAGAACGATTTCAGGGACGATTTACCCAGGCCCTGCAAAATGCCTTTACGGTACAAGAATCAGCTCCCCCCCTCACCATGCCCAGAACTGCCTGACAGCTTCAACCCCTGCTTCAACTGACCTTAGCCCAGCTCATTGGAAATTCAAGGCACAAAGTAAGAATAAAACTGAATCAAACCACGTTCTCTACCAATCACACTGCCATCCTTCTCTCACCTGGTCAGGATTCCCCAGCTTCACATGCTGGGTATCTGGTACCGTGATCGTTTCGTTTTCAGGCAGAACCTTTTCGCCTTTTTCTCCACTCAAGCCAGCCACACTTTTCATGCCCTTGAGTTTATCGCTGCCGGCAACGGCTTCAGATTCAGGCGCGTAGTAATCAAACCAGGGGAGCCCTGCACTGGTGTATTGCTCTGCAGTGGGGGGCATGGTCGGCGGGGCCTCACCGGTGATTGCCTGCCAAGTTATGGAGTTGGTGATGTGAACAAAGCAGCGGCTTGATTGGTCAAGGTCCCACATCGTGAAATCATAGGGGTCATCGAAGATTTCCTGGGTCATTCTTCCGCCGGGGGCAAGACCCAAGTCCATTTCGCTAGTCATAAATGCGTAAGGAGCAGGAGCTGCCATGGAAAACATTACCTCGGGGCGACGACGCTTTGGTTTTATCTTTTCCCATTCTTCTGCCTTCATGGGGTAGACGATCAGCTGGAGCCCACCATGGGCGGCCTCGCCTGTTAACTGTTCTTCCGCAGTGTATCCCCGGCCTAACGGCATGGCTACAAATTGTCGAACCTCACCCTCATCTACACAGTAACCATCCAACCACGGTTGTTCGGGCACAACCACATAGTCCTGAGGCTTAACCTGTGGTTTGTCCTGCCAATCATCCCCGGTCACCGCATTTATTTTCCCGGTAGCGATCTTTACCAGAAATGGGTAGCCTGAAGGAGAATCGAAGTTGATCCACATGGCCTCACTCTGAAACATAGGCAGCATAACTCCACCGTGCCTCTTCCACTGTTCCGATACACGGTCAGTAAAATCATCAATGTGGCGCATTGAAAAACAGCCAAGGCCTGGCGGTAGGGGATAGAGCTTATCGTCGTCAGGGATGCGGAGAGTTCGCTCGAACTGCAACTTCATTGCAGCATCCTGATGTACTTGGGGAAATGAAAGTTTGAGATTGTCGTGTTTCAGCTCAATCATGGTGTCTCCTCCTGCTCTCTGTCATGTTTCTTCATATGGCCGCCTTACCATTCTCCGTCCCGCACTTCCCGCACCAAGCGCAGCACCGCATGGTCCGGCATATTTTTCAACTCACGCAGTAATTCCGCAAAAAGTCTGGGCCGCTTGCGGATCAGCTCCAGCAGATCACTTGACACCTTACCGGCCAGGGCCAGCAACACGTCCGAGTCTTCTCCCAGTTCCTCGGCAAGCAGCAGAACTTTGGCCTCAGAGGGCGGAGCGGTCTGCCCACGCTCAACTTTGCTTAGATAACTGGGCTCAACCCCAATCCGAGCAGCGACCTGCCTGACGGAGTAGGTGCGATCCTGTTTCCGTAATTCTTCGCGGCGTTCACGAATATAGTTTCCAAATGTTTTCATTATGTGTACTATATAGTACACAGTACATAATGCCAATGAAAAGTTACCACTAAAAGGAAAATGACCAAAATATTGCCTGGAAGAAAGCTGATGAAGATAATAGGGGGCGGTCATGAGGTGCCGTGGCCGGAAACACTGGTTGTTGGCAACTTTGTTTTCCCCAAGGACTACCGGATGAATGCTTTTCCTCGGACCCCTGAGGGGGCCATGTGGTATGACATCCCGGATGATGAATATCTATCCTGGCTGGCCGACTACCTTCCGGATAACCTGCCAGAACTGACCCCTGATCAGCAGCAAGTGTACGACAACTGGGACCTTATATCAGGCTTCTGGATTGGTGATCGTGGAGGATGGCACGAACTTGACAGGTATGCCAAGAACCGTCTTCTTCATTTTGAAGACTGCGCAACAGCCATAGATCACCTATTCCAGGATGCACTGGAGAAAAAAGGTATCAGCGCCTATGATCAGTTCTGGGATTTCACTCGAAAGTTCAACAATCTCTAGGTCTACAACTCCATGCTGGCAATGATCCAGCGACCAGGTGCGACAATGGTCGGTACCATTGATCAGTGGAAGGAGATAAACCGCCACATCAAGCCCAATGCCGTTCCCATTGTCATCCTCCATCCCTTCGGACCGGTACGTTTTGTCTATGAGTTGGGGGATACAGCCGGGAAGCTAGTTCCTGCTCAAGACAAAAATTCTCTGTTTGCAAGCGGTGTGGTGCTGAACAGCCTGTGGAAACGGGTTGTAAAAGCGGCAGAAAAATACAATGTGGAGATTGTGCAGAGTCAACAACAAGGAACAGCACTTGCCGGAACCGCAGCATCGTTCACTGACTACCCATCTTTTGAAACTGGCAAGCAGCGGCGATTTCGGGTCAAACTCAATGCCAATCACGATCTGCCCACCCGTTTTGCCACACTGGCCCACGAACTGGGACATATTTATTGCGGCCATATCGGAAGGGATCACAAGGGCCGCTGGCCCAATCGCAGTCAACTGACAAGTGAAACTCGCGAACTGGAAGCAGAGGCAGTCGCTTGGCTGGTTTGCCAGCGTAACGGCATCACCACCCGCTCAAAGGATTATCTGAGAAACCTGATCCCTCAGGCCACCCACGAAGATGTTTCCATGTATGCCATTTTTGAGGCGGCAAACCGTGTTGAATCAAGGACCATTCCGAAGAGCAAAAAACAACAAACAAAAGAAATAATTATTTGTCAGTCATTTCCTATATCCCGCCATAAAGCTCGTGTGCGCCAATCTTCCGGAAACCCCATGGGCAGCTGCGAAACAACAGGGTGTTTGGTAAACAGGGCCATGAGCCGCTCTTTCCAGCTGTTTGGATTGATGGTATCCATCAGATAGGCCAACATAACCAGAGTATTATAAAGCCTTTTTCCATCCTCCCGGTTGAAAACCGGGGCCAGCCTGGCTGGTTTCTTTTTGGGTAGTTTCCAGGCAATAGTAAATTCGCGGTTCCAAAGACGGGCATGATGGGCGCAATGGTTTCGGACAGTAGAAAGATGATGCAGAAAAGAGGTCAGGTTTACCTCATCCAGCCCATAAACATGGGCGATAGCATTTCGATCCCGACTATGTCTCAAATTCCCATACCATTGGGAAAGCTGGCCCAGAGTCATAATCTCACAGATGGCCCACAGCGGAGGTAGTTGTTCATCATATTGCCGAAAATGACGAATAAAGACTTCAGAGCTGCGATTGACGGACTCTTTAAGTCTGAACACATTATTTTCATGAGACCAGCGGCTCTTAAAAATATCCGGATTCAGGTGGCCATGGGGGCCATAGGCATGAGACAAATGGTAGGCCCAACTGGTACGCAAAGAGACCTCAACACGCTCAATGGCGTCCATGACCAGAAGGCGTAGCTCGCGGTCAAAGATATAATGCTCAAGAACCGTCTCGAAGCTTGTGCCGGGCATGAATTTATGAGGGAAGTGAGTCTGTTCAAACGGTAGACAGTAGGCAGCAAAGCGATAGTAGTTGAGGTGGGAAAGGTAACGTTCAGCCCGTGCTATATCAGCAATCTCCATCCCGCGAGATTGTAAAATCTCAGTCTGTTCGCCGTAACTCTTTGCGGGTTTGTCAAACCGCATTCAGCACCCCATAAAAAAGTAACCCCCCATGGTGCGCAAATCTTACGGGATGCGTGGGGGGTGTTGTTCGAGTATTGGTTACTGCTGTTTGCTACTATTATAAATATTCCTGGATTTTTTGCAAGGGCTTTCAAAGTTTGATAACTAGGCAGCCTCAGCCAACACATGGTGAGGGTTTTTCCCGACCCTGCCGAATGATTAATAAGGAATTTCCGACCGACATTATTATCGTTCACAAAATGCTCACTAATCGCATCTGCGATCTTTACAACACAACGCCCCTGATGATACCGGGGAAAGAGGGTAAATTCAGGTTGTTCCGGCTTTCCATCACCGGCCGCCTGCTTAGGCGCCAGAACAAGAAAAAAGGAGACCGCCTCAAGTAGCCGCTCTTTTGACAGTACCTCCCGATAGAGATACTCCACTGGATATTCACCCTCCGTAATGGCCTTATTGCTCAGTCCAGTATTATACCAGCGAAAGTTTGATTCTTGGCATGGATCAGTGGCTACCATAACCTCGCTGGTATCCGCTGCGATATGAAGAAAAGGGAGTTGAAAGATGCGATCGTTATGGTCACGCTTGGCGTATTGCGTCACGGCATCATGGACATTTTCATTCTTTTCGTGCTTTAATTCCAGAGTGATAATGGGCAGGCCGTTGAGGAAAAAGACGATATCTGGTCGTTTACCCCCCCCCTTGATCACCAGTTCCGGTCGGAAACTGATCCTGTTTTCCTGGTAATAGCGATTGGCAACACTTTCGCTGGAACGGGGCTTGGGGAAGTAGAGTTTAAATACATGGCCTCGGACAGTCAGGCCATTACGGAAAATGCACCAGAGTGGTTGCCGTTGCAGTTCTTCTTTTAAGGCCTTAAAGATTTCATAACGACTGTCACTGGAGTAATCCTTTTCCAGCCGTCCAAGGGTGTCTTGCTGGGTTGCCTGCAAAAAGGCGTAGAGGTGATCCTCGGCAAAATAGTATTCTGTGTCGGTGATCTCCGCCTGTTCAAGCACAGCATAGTTATGTTCCTGCTGGAGGAAGCGTTCAATGTGGTGCTGGAACTTTTTTTCAGGGCCTTCAGCCATGGGCCTGTACCTTGGCTATATCCGCCTCGCTGATGCGTCGTTTGCCGGTGACGCATTCGTGGATCAGGGATTTACGGTAGGCGGTTAGGGTTTGGATTTGATCATGCAGTGATTTTTCAATGTTTGTAATCTCACCCATTTTTGTATCAATTTGTTTCGCAATTTTCTCCTGTTCCTGTCTTGGAGGGATTGGACAATAGTTAGACCCTATCAGGCGGCAACGGAACCGCTTTTCGGGAGCTATCCTATCCCCTGCAAAGGGTGGTGTTTATGATTTCCTTCTTAATTCCTGCAAGGCGGTCTGTACCTTCTGCATCGCTTCATCGGACACCTGGTCGGCGTGTTCAAGTTTGGAGATATAAGACTGGGTAACTTTCATGTGCCGGGCAAGGTCAATCTGTTTTACCTGCGCTTTCATTCGTGCCAGGGCAACGGGATTGTCCACATAGTCGGCAGGGTCAAAATCAATATAATCCTCTTCCTGGTCGGCCCATGCTTCCAGCCCGGCCAGTTCATCTTCAATCTGGTCTTTCAACGCATCAAAAACCTGAACAGGAAGAAGCACATATTCGGCATTGCCCTGCATATTTCTAATTGTCTGTAAGCTCATTTGTAAGCGTCCCCCCGTGGCTTTATCTTTTCAACCATGAGTATTTTGAGTACATCTTGACGGTCATAAATAATGCGCCAGCCACCAACTCGCAGCCTCCACAATCGGGAGCCTTTAAGCTGTTTCGTATCCAATGTCGGATCATCCGGATTTATCCCGAGAGAAACAATAACATCGGAAATTCTTAAGCGATCATCTTTGCCCAGGCTTTTGAGCTTGCGCCTGGCCTGTCGTTTGATCTTTACCGTATAACTCATATTATATTACCTGCCGGTTATTTGCACAAGGGGATTTACCTTACAGGCCAACAACGTTTCTATTTTTCTTTATCGGTCCATTCGCCTCAATTGCCGCTGCCGCATCCCTGAACGAATCAGGGGCAAGGTGACTGTATCGTTCCGTTAAGGCTATTGTGCTATGCCCTAAAATCTTCTGCACGGTGAACAGTGGTATTCCCGCCTGGACAAGCCAGCTTGCGCAGGTGTGGCGACAAGTATGGAATGTAACCTTCTGCCGCCGGTCTTCTATGCCTTCGTTAAACGCAAGCTGCGTCACTGTACGGTCAAAGGTCTTGCTGATCTGTTTAAGCTGTTTGCCACCCTTGCCTGGAAAGACCAACGTTGACTTTTTCCCCGGCTCCATGGTGGCAAACATCGCCTTGACGGTTTCCGGCATGTGAACTGTACGGGTTTTGCCGCTCTTGGTATCGCGTAGAGTGATAAGACCGTGTACCTGGTCAATGTCACTCCATTGCAGGGAGAAGATTTCTCCGGCCCGTGCACCGCAGTAGATTGAGAGAAGGGTCATGTTGTGAACGCCTGTGCTTCTTGTCTTTAATGTATCCAGCAGCAGCATGGCCTCGTCCCTTGTAAGGAACCTCACCCTTTTGTTATCATATTTTGGGCGGCTGCCACGGGGCAATGAAGATACCGGATTAGGGCCTGGATGGTATCCGGATCGTATGGCATGGTTCAAAACCATCCGGGTGCAGGCAAAAGCATATTCGATGCTGCGTGGTGCTCTGCCTGCCCGTTTCATCGCCCTGGACAGCTTTTTGATATGCAACTCACCAATGTCCCGGACGGGAACACTACCCAGGGCAGGGAGTATCCAGTTTTTGTGCAGGCTGGCCTCTGCTTTCAACGCTGATTCCGCCTTGTCCTGGCTGACATCTAACCAATAGGTGTTGTGGAAGTACTCCCTGTATGAAATCCGTTCCCTGGCCTCTGCCTGTTCAGCCTTGAGTAAATTCGCTTCAGCCTGTTCACGTGCCTTCCGGCGGTCGGCCAGCTTGCCTGTTCCTTTCCCCGCCCGGAGTTCTTCTTTTAACTCAGCCATCAGTAAGGCTGCTTTAGCTGCGGTCATCTTCTCGCTGGCCCAGCCGTACCCTTCGTTGACAGAAACACCGCCAACTTTGAATCTGACATTGAAATATCTATCCGGCTGCCTGCCATGTTTCCGGGTAGGGTGTTCTCGATAACGAATACCTGTGAATTGTGTTGCTATCCATTTGCAAGGCATATCTCCTCCCGATCAACTTTGCATCGACCATTTATTTCCCTGTACCAATTCTATACCAACATAGTACCAACTTTTTCAAGTACGAAGGGTGATATTCAGTGATAGATTATGAATAAAGATAGCAGTTAACTCGTTGTTTGTCGAAGATTAATTGGCATTAGAATGACGCTTTGTGAAAGATGGTGAAAACCGTTTGAAACTGATTATTAATCAGTAGGTCACAAGTTCAAGTCTGGTTATCGGCTCCAGTAAAATCAAGCGGTTATGGTCTTCGACCGTAACCGCTTTTTTTATCGGTTAGATGGTGGTTAGATGAAGACCGGCGAAAAAAGCCCATTACAGAGTTAGCACCAAACGGGAAGTTTTTGAGTTTTCCACAAAAAAATCCCATTCCAATCAAGGGACAGGGCAGTAACTCATATTATTTTTTGTAACATTCAATCGAGTATCAATAGTCCACCGCCACATCCACTAAATGTGGTACACGGTATTTTGGGATATCGTTTGAGGCATGCTGCGGGGAAGGTTTATTGACGTTTGGATGCTTGAAAAATGACGTTTAAATATGGCATTTCAAGACCTGACCCTATGTTTACGCGACTGTAAGCGCCTTGTTGTGCGATTTTTTATGTATCATAGTACGATGCGTCATCAAACATAGTGCAATATTCATCTTTATTTGTAATGCATGCAGAAGGGCATGAAACACAAACGCCCAATAAACTATCCCAAGCCTTTGCTGTACAATCGAGCAATCTGTTGATTGTTTTGTCATTTAATTTTGGAAATGCCTTTTCCACTTCGGAATAGTTGATTTGCATGTCTGGTATTTCATTTCTTAATTTCTTGAGAACTATTCCTTGTAGCAATGACGCTAGTTCTATACATGACTTGTTAAATGTTTGCTTTGTATAACCTCTTTTTGAAAGGTATCTCTTTAGCTTGTACGGAACGGCTTGCTCAATCTCGCACGCTAATTCAAATGCAAACCAATTAAACTTAGTTTTATCATTTTGATTGGAGAAAAAATGATAAGGTTCGATTTTTGAAAAATCTTTAGCTTTGTTTATCATATTCGGTAAATTTTATTGATGCACCGTGATCGCATAACGTCTTAAGGGTGAGTTCATCATAGCAACTCGGGCTACAATGAGCAAGTCCCAGACCAGCCTGATGGAGGCGAAGGGTGTAGCGTTAGTGCAAGGGGTACCCGGTAACGGGCGGTTGCTCTGAAGGAGGCCGCTTTTTTACGGAAAGGTAACGCGAATGTACGGGGCGACGTACAGAAATCGAGTTAGGCGAATCTGATTGGGACCAGGGCGCAGATAAGCGGAGACTTCGACACAGTCTTAAGTCCTCTATCCATCTTTTAAGGATCAGGTGCGTATACTCGG
>WFRY01000247.1 GCA_015486315.1 Desulfobulbaceae bacterium | reverse complement strand
TAAAAAGGAACAAGGCAGTTAAAGTATTCAAATCCGTCATCCCCGAGGTAGTAGTCGGGGATCCATAATATTCTGAAACAACTGGATTAAAGTATACTCTCTCCGCCCAGCAGATCGCGGGAATGAAGTGAGCCCAATGCGGGGTTACGGATTTAACGACTTTTTACAAGTCCATCAGACAAAACAGTTTCATCTTTTCAGGGAGCAGTGCATGACCAGGAACACGATTTTCATTTTCTCTCTCTTCACCCTGCTTCTCCTGTTAACCGGTTGTGCCGCGCCCCCCCCTCCCCCGGTCCAGGTACAGATCCCCGACCGACGAATTGACTATGTGACAGAGGTAAAACCGCTGCTGGATAAACGGTGTGTGGTCTGCCATTCCTGTTACAACTCGCCCTGCCAGCTTAAACTCAGCTCCTACGAGGGGGTTGACCGGGGCGGGACAAAAAATGCTGTCTACAACTCCACCCGGCTCACGACCATGGACCCTACCCGCCTGTTCATAGATGCACAGACCACTGAGCAATGGCGGCAGAAAGAATTTTTCTCGGTTACCGACAACAACGCCCAAAGCGGCTACAACAACTCCACTATGCTGCAGCTGCTCTCCCACAAGATGAAGAACCCGAAGAGCAGTGGTGAATATCATTCTGAGGCGACAGATCTGACCTGCGCCAAAGATCAGATTGAGCTGGGCAGTTATCTTGAAAAACACCCCAACCGCGGCATGCCCTTTGGTTTTCCCCCCTTAAAACAGGAAGAATTTACAATCATTGCCGGCTGGCTGGCCCAGGGAGCACAGGGACCTACCCCCGAAGAGCAGCAGGAGATTATCAGCCCAAAACCTGCTGATGCCGCCCAGGTAAAGATCTGGGAAGAATTTTTAAATACGACTGATCCCAAACATGCCGTAACGGCGCGATACCTGTATGAACATTTCTTTCTTGCCCATCTGAAATTCGGCACCGACACCAACGAATACTATGAACTTGTCCGCTCACGAACCCCGTCGGGTGAGACGGTCGACCTGATCAATACCGTCCGCCCCTATGATGATCCCGGCACAGAAAATTTCTATTATCGTTTCCGAAAAATTCATTCCACGATTGTCCACAAAACCCATATGGTGGTCGACTTCGACAACCAGCAGCTTGCCCGTTTTAAAGAGTTGTTTATCGCTCCGAAGTGGCAGCAGAAACCTCACCTGGTTGGCTATGATACAACCTCAAGTGCCAATCCTTTTATCGTCTTTGAACAGATTCCCGTCAAATCACGCTACCAGTTCCTGCTCGACAACGCCCATTATATCATAATGACCTTTATCCGCGGCCCTGTCTGCCGCGGTCAGGTCGCACTCAACGTCATCCATGACCAGTTCTGGGTCATGTTTATGGATCCGGAATACGACCTGAGTGTCAAAAATCCCGGTTTCCTGCGCTTAAACTATGAAAACCTGATTATGCCCATTGAAAAGGGGTCCAAATTCCCTGTACTTGACCTGATAAACAACAAGTATCACCAGGCAATCACGAGGTACTTTAAATCCAGACAGGATTTTTATGCCGCAAACTACTATAACGGACTCGGTTATGAGGCCATCTGGAAGGGAAACCGGCCTCAGGATGCACCATTACTCACTGTATACCGCCACTTTGACAGCGCATCCGTCCAACGTGGTGTACGCGGAGAACTGCCCGGCACCATGTGGGTTATCGACTATCCCCTGTTGGAACGGATCTATTATGCCCTGGTTGCCGGTTTTGATGTCTACGGCACCCTTGGCCATCAGCTTGCCGTCCGTCTGTACATGGATACCCTGCGGGTGGAAGGGGAAACTTATTTCCTGGACTTCATGCCTGCAGACAGGCGTCAAAAAATGATTGAATCCTGGTATACAGGGGTTAAGCCCGACGATATCCATACAGTGCCCACCCTGATGCCCACGGCAGTGGTCTACACTACAGATAATCCTAAACAGGAATTTATTGAACATATAGTGGAACAAGAGATTCCGGCACAGGCGAAAATTGCCTTTGACATGGTTAATTATCTCCATCCGGGTGAAGAATATCCCACTGTTCCAAAAGAGTACAGAAACCTGGATGATGCCCTGCAGGGGTTTCGGGCAATTGCTGCCCCTGGATCGGCAATCCTCACCCACTTCAGCGATCACAGTGCCAATCTCGCCTATGTGCGTATCCGCCGCGACAAACAGAAAGATTTAGTACTCTCCATCGTCGTCAACCGCTGGCATAACAACGTTACCTATATGTTTGGAGAAAAAAACGCACTGGACCCTGCCAAAGATCGGGCGGACATCCTGCCGGGATTCATCGGCTCATATCCTAATTATTTCTTTGATGTCGAGGTAAAAGACCTGCCCGACTTCCTGCACCTGCTCTCCAGCAAGACAATTGAGCAAAAGGATATTGCCCGATTTGTCGGCTACGGTATCAACCGGGCAAACCCGAACTTCTGGGAAGAGTACGACTGGTTCCAGCAGCGATTTTTTGAAGAAGAACCTGTTCAGGCAGGAAGATTTGATCTCAACAGGTATTACCCGAATGCACTGTAAACTGTAAGGGGTAACCAATGCTGAACAGCCGCATACGGCCTCTGTTCAGCACTGGTTAGTCTGCGAGAATTCGTTCCGGTGCGTTAAAGACATTCACCCGGTCCGGGCGGGCATATGCAGCCAGGGTAACACCGGCCCGCCTGGCAATGGCAAGACCCAGCGAGGAAGGGGACGTGCGGGACATGACAATGGGGATGCCGATACGGGCACATTTGAGTACCATGTCAGAGGTCAGACGGCCCGTGGTGTAGATTGCACCGGAGGCGGAAAACTTACCCATCAGTATTGCGCCGATCACCTTATCCACTGCATTATGACGCCCCACATCCTCGTAATAGGCCTGCAGCTTTCCTGCAGACCAGAACCCGCAGCCATGCACACAATGGGTATTTCGCCCCAGGGGGGAGGACTGCAGGGCCTGCCTGATAAATGTACCAATTTCAGAGAAACTGATCGTGCACTCCTTGAGCGGATCAAAGGCTCCCTCCAGCATTTCCCTGGATATTTTGCCGGTCCCGCCGCATCCTGAAGTGATAATTACCTCTTTGGGCTTCATGCTCTCATCCACGTCCGCATGGACGGAAATGCGTCCTTCCGGACAAACCAGTACCTCGCGTACCTGCCCTGGTTCGGTAATATATCCCTGACCGAAAAGAAAACCGGCACCAAACTCTTCAAGCCCGGTTTCCAGCACCATTGAGGCCCCTATTTCCTCGTCATTGAGTGCAACTTTGTACGGAATCTCAATGGCCAGAGATTCGCGTCGTTCCGTGGTTCCGTCCGGGGTTAAAACCACCGTATCCTGCACAAGGGTTACCTGATTTTCCATATAGTCAACATCAAGGGTTCTGGTTATTTTCGGATCTGCTGCTACCTTACAAATACATTTACGGTTTAAAAAACATAACCTTAACGAAAAAACCAGTAACTTCTCAATAAGCAGTGGTAAAATGCCTGGATCCCCGATAACTACATTCGGGGATGACGATCGTAATTGCCTGCAACTCCGTCTTCCTGACATGTTATTAGCCGGAGATAGCGTAGACTTCGATCCATAAAGTAAGATACAGCAACTTGCCACCCCTTATTGAGAAGTTACAAAAACCATGCCTCGGCAGTACTGTCCTTTTCAATGAGCCCGCACCCCTCAGGTATCTCAACCAGGGCATCGGCTGCAGCCATGGCCTGCAGTCTCCCCATGCCGCGCAGAGGAACAGCAGACCGTGCGCCGTTTTTCTCTCCTGTCCGGCAGTAGACAAGCTGCGTCCAGTTTTCCTGACCGACAAGCTCTTCAGTTAACCTGACTGTTCTTTTGCCCGGTAACGGATTTCGGTACCCCATCAAACGACGGACTCCAGGCAGGGCCAGCAGGAGAAGTGCCACATGGTTTGAAGGCGGTCCTCCCGGCAGGTTAAACACTACGGTACTGCCGACTTTTCCCATGCAGGCCCCCTTGCCGGGTCCTATACGAACCCGGTGAAAGATCTTTTCCATACCGATCTCCTCCATTGCCCGCAAAGTGAGATCTTTATCCCCGTCAAGCACACCACCGCAGGTTATCAAGACGTCAACCTCTCCGGCAAGCTGAGCAAACTGCTGCCGCAGACGATCAAGATTGTCCCGCAGAAGAACAGCAGAGGCGTTTATCCCCAATGCCCGCAGTTCTGCCGCAGCTGTTACCATATTGCTGGCAGCCACTTTCCCGGGAGTAACAGGTTCACCGGGCCATACCAGTTCACTGCCTGTTGCCGCAACAGCCACCTTCGGCAGTCGATAACAGGAAATTCCATCCAGACCTGCCGCAGCTGCCAGGCCAAGATGGGTCGGGGTTAAGATGTCATCCTTCTGCACGACCAGTTGGCCCTGTTGAATATCACTTCCCTTATACAGAATATTACGTCCGGGCCGGGCGTCCGCCCAAACCGTTATCCGGTCGCCCTCGATCCGGGCAAATTCGGAGGCCAGTATGGCGGTGGCACCGGGCGGGACAGGAGCACCGGTCATAATTCGCACTACCTTTCCCGGCCCGACCTTCAAGTGGGCCATATCCTCTCCGGCAGTCACCGAACCGACCACTCTAAGGGTCACCGGTTGATCAGGGATTGCATCATCAATATCCGTGGAAACAACGGCAAAACCATCCTTCAGGGAGGAATCCACCGAAGGACAGCTGGTTTCCGCCACCATATCCCTGCCGCAGACCAGCCCCAGTCCTCTGTCCAAAGCAACAGAAACAAGCCCCAGCGGCTGGAGCATATTAATATGCCGGTGTGCACTGCTCAATGAAATCATCATTCTCCTTGCTGCAACCCATGTATCAGCCCGCTCTGAAATCATCTTGCGAATACAGAGGCATGACCTGTAGTCCTTAGCAACAGACGGCATCAACTCATTTGCGACGACTATAATCTTCTTGTCGTGCTTTGATCAACTCTATCCACGTCGGTTATGCCGACATTATACTGCTACCTGAAAAGGTACCAACGTGATAGTATAAAATAGCTGCAACCTCCGGCTACCTTGGATAATTGCTTTCAGGCTCGATTTTTCAGTCACAAAGCAACAAAACAATCAGATCTGACTGATATAATATGGTTTTAATTTTTTCTACTCCTTGACCT
>WFRY01000246.1 GCA_015486315.1 Desulfobulbaceae bacterium | reverse complement strand
CAACGCGGCCAGGAGCGCCTTTGCCGGGGTCCGTGACCTGAACGAACAAGAGTTGCGTACCCTGAAACTCCTCGTGGCGCATCAGGGAAAAACAGTTCCCTCCAAGGGAGGAATGCTGCTCTTCGGTCGCGACCGCACTTTCCACTTCCCCGATTGCTGGGTCCAGTGCGGCCGCTTCGTTGGCAAGGACAAGGCTATAATTTTCGACCATATAGAGATTGACAAGCCTTTACCCCAGTCCGTGGACAGCATCATGCTGTTCTTGAAAAAACACGCCATGAGGGGCGCGGATTTTTCCGGCATCCGGCGCAAGGATGTCTGGAGTATTCCCCTGGAGTCCCTGCGTGAGGCAGTCATCAACGCCCTGGTTCATGCGGACTGGTCCCAGCGGGGAGGCCCTGCCCGCGTTGCCTTCTTTGATGATCGGATCGAGATCGAAAACCCCGGCATCCTGCCACCTGGCATCACGGTGGAGGATATGAAACAGGGGATATCCAAGATCCGCAACCCGGTCATCGCCCGGGTATTCCGCGAATTGAACCTGATAGAACAATGGGGCAGCGGCGTGCCCCGCATATTCAGCCTGATGGCGGATCAGGGATTTCCGGAGCCGTTCATCCGGGAACTCGGCCTGCGGGTGCGTTTCGTCTTTCCACTGGCAAAATCGATCCATGTTCAGGATTCCACCCTGCCGCAGCCAGAGTCACAGCCAGAGTCACAGCCAGAGTCGCTGGCGGCAAGAGTCCTGATGTTATTAGAGGCCGGAAGCTTGTCAAAATCACAACTGGCTGCCGGTCTTGGGCAAAAGACGGTTTCCGGTCAGCTAAACAAGGTGATCAGGGAACTTTTACGCAAGGAGCAGATTGAATACACAATACCTGAAAAGCCCCAAAGCCGTCTACAGAAATACCGGCTGACCGAAAAGGGGCGGCGGGCATTGGAGGATCGGGCATGACTAATCATGGAGGAAACCACCGACGGTCCATCCGATTGCAGGAGATGGACAATCCTGCACATTGGGAGACGGACTGGGAAAATTTTGAGGTTGTGCAACTGCCGCGAATATCAGATAGGATTTTGATAAGATGGGGAGGATGAGTATTAGGCTTTCTGACCTCGCCGTAGAGGTGAAGGATTCCTACATGCCAAACAAAAGCGAAGAATTGCCCTATATTGGTCTAGAACACGTTGAACAAGGGTCTTTACATCTCTCTGGCATAGGGTCATCGAAGGAAGTCTATAGCCATAAATTTCGGTTTAAGATGGGAGATATTCTTTTTGGCACATTACGTCCGTACTTCCGAAAGATAGTGGTTGCTCCCTGTGATGGAATTTGTTCAACTGAATTTAGCGTTGTTCGCGCTAAAAACCCGGATGACCAGCTGTTCGTCTTTTATGCAATGGCTCAACCCTTGTTCATTAAGTATGCAACCACTAATTCAAAAGGTGCACGACCACGAACCAAATGGAAACTGTATTCTGATTTTGAGTTGCCGCATATTTTGCCGTCTCAAAGGAGAGATCTAGGAAAAATCCTCTCCGCCTACGACGACCTCATCGAAACAAACCGTCGACGGATTCAATTGCTGGAGCAGGCGGCGCGGCTGCTCTACAAGGAATGGTTCGTCCACCTCCGCTTCCCTGGCCACGAACACGTCAAAATCAAGAAGGGCGTGCCCGAGGGGTGGGAGAAGACTACAATTGGCAAGATAGGCACCATCGTTACTGGCAAAACACCAAGCAAAAAGAACCCTTCATTTTATGGGTCGGATGTCCCATTTATTAAAACTCCCGACATGCATGGAAACGCTATAGTCGTAACCACAGAAGAAATGTTGTCCGAAGAAGGTGCACAATCCCAAGCTAATAAGACACTACCGCCTCGTTCTATCTTGATTTCATGCATTGGTTCGGTCGGTGTTGTTGCTTTCAATGGGATTGCTAGCCAGACAAATCAGCAAATCAATGCCATAGTACCCCATAGTGACATAATACGGTATTGGACATTTTTTATGGCCAAAGATCTAAAACCTCTTCTAGACGGAATGGGTGGTGGTGCAACAATGGCTAATGTAAACAAGTCTAAGTTTTCGAGCATTAAAATTGTTATTCCACCGAGAACTCTTCTTGAGCAATTTAATGGAGTTGCAATTCCGATATTTGATCAGATAGAAAAACTTTCTATATTAAATAATCGGCTTGCGAAGTCCCGCGACCTGCTCCTCCCCCGCCTCATGAACGGAGAGATTGCGGTATGAATAGAACAAAGAAACGGAGGCAATCATGACCAACGCTGAACTACTGATATCACTGACCCGCCCTCTTTTTTCTGACGACCGGGAGCGTTTT
>WFRY01000245.1 GCA_015486315.1 Desulfobulbaceae bacterium | reverse complement strand
CAGTTTAACAGAAATAGCATAACAACAGGGTGCACTTGACCGCCATTCCGCTGCGGCCTTCGGCCTTGCTTCATGTCGGCAAGTGACCCTGGACGTGTTGGACTAAGCAAAGCAAACGATAGGCATCAAAACTACTTGATATAACAAATAAATTATTAGACGCAATAGTGTGCGCAAAAACCGGCAAAGTGAATCTGACCGCCCTAACCCCCTGAAAAAACAGGGGGCGGTTGGTCTGGAAAAAATTCTGGTGATATTTTTTTATGCAGCTCGCTACTCATGAAATAAACTCGTTCTCTCAGCCCATTCTCTCTGGCCTTTTTCCCCAGGCAACACCTCCGAGCGAAATAATAACGCCCAAAGCGAATCGTCTCATTGATTTGGTGTCGGAGTATTATCCGATTTTTGAAACTTGGCTGCCACTGTCCGAAGACGCACGACATGCAGCCCGCATAATGACAGTATGTCATACCTCCGCCCTCGGTGGGCATGTGGAAGAATGTCCGGACGGCCACATCAGCCGCATTTTTTATAACTCCTGCGGTCATCGATATTGTCCTCGCTGTGCAGCGAGAATGCGACAAAAATGGCTGCTCGCCCGTGAATCAAAACTGTTCCCGGTACGCCATTATCACACGATTTTCACTGTATCTCATACGTTCAACAGACTGTGGCGTTATAATCCACAGCTCATGAGTGATCTGTTGTTTCATAGCGGCATTGACGCACTCAAGACATTGCTTGCTGATCCACGATGGCTGGGAGCCGAAGTAGGGATAACAGCTACGCTCGAGACATGGGATGACCGCATGCTCTTTCATCCCCATCTTCATTGCATGGTGACTGGCGGTGGTCTGACTCCGGAAGGAGAATGGGTAGATGTAACAAATCCTCGCTGCCTGATTGCGGTGAAGCCATTGATGTGGGAATTCCGAAAACGGTTTTGCCGGGGTTTGCGGCAACTTTTAGAGGACGGTGATTTGACATTGCCGGAGGGGACTACAAAGCAGCAATGGCTTGGCCGGGTCAATAAAACAAACCGACAAAAATGGTCGGTTTTTATTGCCAGGCAGCCGGAAGAAGGTGGGCCAACAAGCGATGAAATCCTGCGCTATCTATCCGAGGATGTTGCGGGCGGGCCGCTGTCCGGTGATCGGATTATCTCAAAAACCTCCGAATTATCAGCCACCCAGTTGGCATACCTGAAATCCGTGCCGTTAAGCGAAAGCCGGTTGAAGGATGCAGATGAGGCAGAGGTTAGTTTTTATTGGGGACGTTACGATCCTGTAACCCGAAAACGAGAGCGAACAAAGATCGAAACGCTGCCTGTATCGGAATTTTTACTACGATATCTTCAGCATGTTCCGCCCTCAGGCTATCAGACAATTCGCCATTACGGACTCTATACCAGTGCAAAAAAGAATGCTTACGAACAATGCGTTGCTCTGCTGGCTGACCGCATCCCAATTATGTCCCATGACGAAACCTGTGACGAATCGACCTCTGATAGCGAATCATGGGCTGCGGATCATACCTGTCCTGTCTGTGGGAAACCCCTGATGGTGACAGAGCATTTACCATCATCCCTGACCGGACAGATAGTTAAACGGCCACCACTTGGCCCTGTCACTATCCATGCTCCGACTTCTGGATCTGTTTATGTCTCTTGATTTTTCCGTATCAACCATTTCATTGTGCCAAGAGGATACGTGCGTCAAAAAACGAACATTTTTCAAAAATTGGCAGAATTGTCACCCGTTATCAACCTCTCCTTGTAAACATTTCAGCATTTTTTTGACACGAAGAATCAACGTGTGGCATACTTTTTCAAACAGCATCACTGAAGGCTTAAAGCAATCTCCATAGAGAAGGTCAGGAGGCAAGGCGGACTTCTGATATAGATAAATACCCTGGAAATAATAAAAACGTCCAACCAGACGTTCAAGCTGACAAAAACAGTATAGAGATAGCTTGAATATTTGAACTCCGAACCAAATATGAGCTGTTGTGGAGTTCTGTGCTACGACCTGTTTTTGCAGCTTAACTCAATCGTTAGCTGGAAGAAGAAACGATGAAGCCCATTGACTCAAGTTCGTCAATAATGTGAGTGATCAAGATAACTGATGGAAAAACTCTAAAAAATGTGCAAGATATGCGAGGGAGTGGCAAGGAGCCCCCTCAAATATCTTGACGGATTATTTGGTGCGGGGCTCCCTGCCTTACCTTAACAAAAGGCAGGAATCATGTTAGCAGAACTTCTTCAAAACGTCAGTCTTTTTCGCGTACTTCACCAGATAGACCAGGATCTTGCCCTTGCATGCCAACAAGACGGGTGCCCTTTCTGTCATTCCCCTCTTCATAACGCCCCTTATACCAGAAAGCCCCGAGGCGGCCCAGACAGTATACCGGAAGAATATTGTGTTCGCCTGAGCCTTTGCTGCAGTAAAGAAGAATGTCGGCGCAGGGTGTTGCCTCCGTCCTGTTTATTCTTTGGGCGGAAGGTTTACTGGGGCGCGGTCATCCTGATCATCACAACCCTGCGACAGCAAAACCCGCAAGACTACAGCATCAATATGCTGGCCCGGAAGTTTGCCGTTTCCAGGAATACCGTTGTTCGCTGGATACATTATTTTCATGAGGTTTTCCCTGAAAGTCAACAGTGGCAGAGGCTGCGCGGCCTTGTCTCTGCGCAGATCAGCAATCACGATCTCCCGCACTCCCTAATTGAATATTTTCTTTGTACCGGGACCTCCCCCTTAGAATCCCTGGTTAACTGTCTGCATTTTCTGGCATCTGGTCATGTTCCCTGAGTGAGAACGATCTCCCGCAAAAGATGGGGAATAGGCAGGAGCAGTCAGGTGATGTAGATCATGATTTCCGTCTGAAATACTCAATTTTAATGAGGAGAGTCATGAAATGAAGAAAAAAATCACTGATTGGGGGCAGCTGCGGTTCTCGGTGATTGGTCCTTTGTTGACCAGTCCACCAGAGAAGGGCAAGCTGGGAAAATCGATCCGTCTTCTTGCCGATCGCAGCTATCAGCATCCGTTCAAAGATGAATGGATACGGTTCGGTGCTTCAACCATTGAGCGCTGGTATTACCAGGCCATGGGAAGCGATGATCCGGTTGCATCGTTGGGCAGGCAGGTTCGCTCAGATGCCGGCAGCAATAAGGCCTTGAGTAGTCGTGTACTTGGGGAGCTGGCCAGGCAATATAAGCATTACCCGCACTGGAGTTATCAGCTGCACACCGACAACCTTGCTGCACTGGTTGAAGAACAGCCTGAACTTGGCCGGGCACCTTCTTATTCAACGGTATGCAGACGTATGAAAGAACGTGGTTGGTACAAGAAGCGACGGGCAAAGACTACTGGTCAGAAAAAAGCTGCTGCCCGTCTTGAACAGCGTGAAGTACGAAGTTTTGAGGCCGATTATGTCAACAGCCTCTGGCATCTTGACTTTCACAGCGGCAGTCGAAAGGTCGTTGACACGTATGGAAATTATCACACGCCTAAGGCCATGTGTATCCTGGATGATTGTTCACGACTGTGTTGCCATATCCAGTGGTACCTTGATGAAACCGCCGACTCGCTGATTCATGCACTGACTCAGGCCATCCAGAAACGCGGTTTGCCACGAAGCCTCATGACAGACAACGGGGCAGCAATGGTTGCCGGAGAAACCAGAAGTGGTCTCAGTCGTCTTGGTATTGAACATGAGACCACTCTTCCTTACAGCCCCTATCAAAACGGCAAGCAGGAGTCTTTCTGGGGACAGCTGGAAGGAAGGATGATAGCTATGCTCTCCGGGGTGGAGCCTCTTACCCTGGAGTTTCTGAACCGGGTCACCCAGGCATGGGTGGAGATGGAATATAACCGGAGTCGTCACGAGGAGCTGAACTGCTCACCTCTGGATCGTTTCCTTAAAGGGCCTGATGTGTCACGCCCCGGCCCTGACACGGCACAGCTGTCTTTTGCTTTCACTGTTCGTGAATCACGTGTACAGCGGCAAAGCGACTCCACAGTCCAGGTCAGGGGTGTCCGGTTTGAAATTCCTTCAAGGCTCCGTCATTTCAAGCGGCTTTATATCCGCTACAGGAGTTGGGACGTCAGCAGGGCATGGGTGGTTGATAAAAAGACCAACACGCAACTGGCTGATATTTATCCCCAGGATAAATCCGGTAACTTCAGTGGTGCAAGGCGTACCCTGGCCCCATTTACGGAGGAACCGCCTCCTGTTGATGGAAACAAGGATCCACATCCTCCACTTTTACGCAAACTCCTGAAAGAATACGCAGCAACCGGACTTCCCCCGGCCTATATTGCCAAAGAGAATACCGGAGGTAATCATGCGTAATAATCAATTACTGGCCCTGTACGGACTCAAGTACAACCCCTTTCTACCGGGTATCCCGGTGGAGTCTCTCTGGTCTCCACCGGAGATGGATTCCTTTTTCTTCCGGGTCGAGAATCTGGTGATGGAAGGAGGGTTCGCCCTTGTCTGCGGCGATCCCGGTCTTGGTAAATCCAAAAGCCTGCAGCTAATGGCCCATCGCCTGGGACGTTTGGACTCCGTTGTTGTCGGAGTAATGGAAAGGCCGCAATCAAGCCTTGGGGATTTTTACCGGGAGATGGGTGAGTTGTTTGGGGTCAACCTGTCACCAGCAAACCGGTACGGTGGATTCAAGGCACTCAGGAAGCGTTGGCTGGAACATATCAAGAGCACCCTGTTTCGGCCGGTGCTGCTCATTGATGAGGCCCAGGAAATGATGACCTGCAGTCTCAATGAATTGAGATTATTGGGAAGTGCAGAGTTCGACTCCCAATGCCTCCTCACCATAATTCTCTGCGGTGATATGCGGCTGCCGGAACGATTCCGCTCCAACGCACTGCTGGCCCTTGGCAGTCGCATCCGATATCGTCGAGCACTTGAGCCCTACTCTGCAGGAGAGTTACGGGAATGTCTGGAGTATTCTCTTGAACAGGCCGGCGCTCCGCAGCTGATGAGCAGGCCGTTGATGGACACCCTCGTAGAACATTCCGCCGGTAATTTACGACTACTGAATACCATGGCAGCCGAACTTCTGACCGTGGGGGCGGAGAAAGAACAGGCCCAACTTGATGAACAACTTTTCCTGAATCTTTATGCACGCACATCACGCAGGGCCGGTTCCGGATGAGATAAAAACATTCCATGTCTATCATGGAAAAAGAGATCCGGTGAAACGGAAGCGAGCTCTGCTGAGGAGCAACTCGCCGAGGGATAACCGGATAGGCGACGACGAAATATCGTCATCGGGGGGAGTCTTCGGGCTTCCCCTTTTTTATGATGGCTGATATTTCAGAGGAGCCTTTATGCCTTAAAAAACCTCAGGGTCTGGGGCAGAGCCCCAGGGACATAATCGGTTGATATGATCCTGGAGGCAAATACTCAATGACGGATCTCCCTCAAATATCCTGGAGATGGGGCCATCATTTATTGAGATTAAGCTCACCGAGCGAACTGTTTCTTTTATTATGTCAATCCAACGCTGAAACGATTTTGCTGGTGCACCACTCCTAGGACGATAACGCTGAGAGATGAAGCCTAAAAATTTGGGAGGCCTTTCTGGGAAGCTGTAATCAAGACTATTGTCTCTAAAGGGGATAATCTCTTTATTCCACCTAGGAACAACACTAGATAATGATTTAATAGCTTGTGCACAAAAAAAGTCGGGACTTGTGGGCACAATAAAGTAGTCACTAGCCATTAATAAACATTCATTTAAAGCACCAACGCTTGGACTCATGTCGATGATGATATATTCAAAGCCTAACTCTTTACCAGTAATTCTTAATATTTCTCCAATACTTCCTGGGATATTACGAATTGCTGGGATAGCTGTACTTGTGGTCAAAGCAACGCTGATTTGTGTTTCAATTTCGGATAATGCCAAATTTCCACAGTAAAGATAT
>WFRY01000244.1 GCA_015486315.1 Desulfobulbaceae bacterium | reverse complement strand
GCGCTTCATTAACCACACTCTTGACATGATAACACCTCGGAATGTAAGCGTTTCAGGAACACCCTGCTGTGCGTGATCAAGGCTCCCGATAATACCCCTGTATATCTGGGGACTTGAGCGCGTGCAGCAGGGTGTTCATGGAGCGCTTACATTTAATCTTTCCTGCGGAAACTTCGCAACCGCTCCTTTATGCAGTTTATGCCGTCAAGGGAAAACCCCTGCATCGGCAAACGGTATTTATCCAGGTTATCAAGCATGGCGGTAATCTTTTTCCGCAAAACGGGCACCGCAAGTTCCTGCCAGGAGATATAATCAATAAGGCCTCGTGCCTGCATGGCCCTGGCCCGCAAAAGCTGTTCCTGACGCGGCCGATCCCGTGGAATAATCAATGACACGGTTCCCTGGCTTAAAATTTCACACAGCGTATTATAACCGCCCATGGAGATAACCAGGTCTGCTGCGGCAAAAAGTTCTTCCATACACGGATAAAAAGGTCGAATCTTGATACCTAACTTCTCCGCACGTCCGGTCAGGTCCCGACGCTGCTCAATGGGCATAAAGGGTCCGGTAATAAGAACCGTCCGGACCCCTTCAAGAGGCTTCTCTTCAAACATGGCAAGATAAATATCCATCATCTTGAAACCGTCCCCACCACCACCGGTGGTAAGCACGATCATTTTTTCACTCGTACCGGCACAGAATTTTTCCCTGGCCCGGGCGGCAACTGTTGCCGAGACACCCCGCCGGGGAAGATAACCGGTGAAATATATCTTCTTCCGTACCTGCTGCGGGATATCATACTCTTTAACAGCATCGTATATATCCTGTCGTCCATAAACCCAGATCTCGGAATAGAGCTCTTCCAGATGGCGGTACACATCTTTATGCTGCCAGTCCCGACGCACTGTGTCGCGATCATCCATGATATCGCGCAGACCAAGGACGCTGCGGGTGGACGGACTGTGTTCCTTCAGCCATTGCAAAGTTGGCAACACCTCTTTCTTCAGTCCCAGCGGTTCCTTATCCACAATAAACAGATCCGGCTCAAAGCTGCGGGCTGTGGCAAGAATAATCGACTTTCTGATGTTCAGGGCATGTTCGGGGTCAATGCGGATGGAAAGAGAGCGGTATTCGTCATTGGTCTTCTTGATCATGCCGGGGATGCGAACAAAATCGACATTTTCCGGCAGGGCAAACCGACCGGCAATCGGCGAACCGGTCAGGATCAGAACATTGACATCCTCGGCACGCAGATGAGAGGCAATGGACATCGTACGCCGGATATGGCCGAGACCATAGGTGTCATGGGAGTACATCAAAATATTGTATAAGGTGTGTTCACCCATTATGCTCGGAGATAATCTTATGATGTAACTGTTGTTTGCCCTGTCAAGCCCTTACCCCGCATGCTGACGGGTTGCCTTGATCCGGAATTTTCCCGGCAGACCGGTCTTCTGATAAATTCTACCCTCAGGCAGTTAAAAATGAAATACAAAATGTAACTATTCAGCAGTGCAGCCAGGTGCCCCGGCGTTTATTTTAATCGTAACAATGGATCCCCGATAAAAGCACTCGGGGATGACGAATTAATTACTTGTCACACGAGAATACCGTCATTCCCGCATGCTGTTAGCGGGAATCCAGCAATTTGTTGTTTAGAATGAGCACCTCACGGAGTCTGCGCTTCCATCTTCGTCCATTTAAGCCTGCTCGAGTAGCACAGGTACGCTTCAAAGTCTTAAATGAACAGGTAGATAAGCGAAGACTTCGAGCGTAGACTCCGAATGGCATTCCTGAACAGTTACAGGACGGTGGTTTTGCAAGTTTTCTGCACCACCTGAAGAGTTACTACAAAATGAAAGTTTCCGGACAAGAAAAAATAGATTGATAACAATTATTAATTTGTATATCCTGCAGAAAAGTTTATAATAAGACCTTGTCTCAACAGTCAAACCATGGTTGAGCGCAGACCTTCTGCGGGCCGTTTCCGTTAACGGCCTGTGATAAGGCCGGATATTGCTACCGACTGCTCAAACCAACCTGTAAAAAGTACTTTTTGAAAACCGAGATTGTCCGTATGTTTTATTCCTTGAAAAAAATAATTCAATTTTCTTTACCGACACTGCTGTCCCTGTTCCTGCTGACGGGTTGTGTTACAACCGGCCAACCTTCCTATTCATATGACCTGGAAGTTGACCGGTTGTTTACTCCCCCGCCCACTCTGCTGAAAAACCACACCTATTATTACAGAGGCAGTCCAGTGGAACCTGATGCAATTATTGCCATTGACAACAAATTTTCAATGATGAGCAAGGTGTGGAGTAAGGTGGAAATCAGCCAGAAAACAGTGGACGACTGGGCATTCTGGTTTGACACCTACACGGGGTGGTGGAATTGTCCGTACAGGGGAGTCCGGCTTTTTGCTCCGGACGGCAGACAGGTGGGAGTCGGGTATTCCAAATGGACATTTTCTGTTATCAAGATGACCGGGCAAAACGATATAGTTGTTTATCCCCCCCAGGCTCTGAGGGCCTGTAGAAGGCAGGAAGAAATAAATGACCGATGATTTTCCCGAAATTTCCGTCACCAGGTACAACTTTTTGTATTGCCATTTTGCAGGTTCAGCGCTATTATATAGATAAGATAAAAATTATAGAATTTTTCTAAAAATTCATGTCCAAATTAAACCTCACATCCCTTGCCATCGCAGCGCTTGTTCTAACTGTCGGCGTTGGCAGCGCTTTTGCAGCAGATGAGCAGATGACGGTTGATCTTTCGTCTCAAAGGGATAGTGCGGTCAGCAGTTTACTGCTGGCAGCCGGTATGTATGGCCTGGATGGTCAAGACGGACCTGCAACAAACCTCACCCTGTCCCGGGAAAAAAATCTGCTCAAGGGACAGCATACCGGTAAGGACCAGGTCGACGGCAATAATATTACTCTGTCCTACAGTGGCTCGTCCGGGCGATTAGGCTTTTCCGCCGGTTACATCTACACATCCCTGCAGGAAAACCAGGAACCGGAAAGTATCTTGCTCGGCCTGGACTCAATTAATCAAAATCCTCTTGCCGGAGATGATCCCTGGTATCTGGCCATTGACCTATCCAAATCTTTCCAGGTCAGCGACAATCTTTCCATGGGTGTCGGTTCCAGGGCCATGTTGATGAAAACCCCTTTTGACAATCAGGACGGACGGATGCTGTCCATCCTGCTGGACCTGCCCATGTCCTATAAAAATTATTTTACCATCACGCCGGAGTTGCAGTGGGCACGGGCCCTCTCTGATACAACGGACACGGATAACAGCAGCAGCTATGCCACCCGCAACCGTGTCGATGATAAAGATGTCTTTTACGGCGGCATGTCCATCAGCTTTTCATACTGATTTACCATCTGTTTTTCCCCTCTCCTGTTTTCGATTCATACTATACCCTGTTGACAATCCTGCATGGGCAGGGTATCGCTATCATTTATAGGTCTGAGATGCCGTGCCATGCCATGGCCGGTTGCAGGAAAACGAAGCGAAACAAGCGGAGATTAACGTGAAAACCCATTACTACCATTCCCGCCCGGAAAATCATACTTCCGGACGATTAACCAACAACTTGTGGATTCATTTTTTACTCCTCTGCACTGTATTGCTCATCCTGCTGCCGGTGGGCAATAGTTTTGGCACGGATGAAGAGACAATGGAACCTCCCGGTAAAATTGTTTTCCTGCCCTTTACCGTACAGACGACCCAACCAATGCAGTACCTGCAGAATGGCCTCACTGATATCCTGGCTACCCGCCTGACAAGACAAACCGGTCTGGTGGCAGTTCATAAGAGCAGTGAAACCAGACAACTGGAGAAGCTGATGAAGACAGGCGATCAGCAGGCACTCAAGGACATGCTCGACAAATTAAATGCGGATTATCTCGTTATCGGCAGCCTGGAACAGCAGAACAAGTCCTATGAAATAATGATTTATGTATTTAATCATAAAAGGCCGGCCCCTTCTTCCTTTACAAAGACAATTCCTTCTCTGGACGGGGCGATCCCGGCCATTGATGAAATTGCCATCCAAATTGCCGATCAGGTATTTAACAACAAACAACAGGAACAGCCTGTCAGCACAACGGTTGAAGATAAAGGCATCAGCGGCTTTCAAACCGCCCATCCGGACCGGGCATACAAGGAAGGACTGTATCAACCGGCCGCAATTGTCGGCCTTGACGGCAACATATTTAAAGTACTGTCCTCAAGACGCAGCGGAAAGATCAAAATGAAGGCCCGGGCCATGACGGTCGGAGACCTTGACGGCGACGGTACTGAGGAAATTATCCTGGTTCAGACAGGCAGTATGGCCATCTACCATCTCAACGACGACCATTTTGAACATATTGCCGACCAGTCTATTGCCGGTTACCTGGCCCCGCAGGCAATCAACCTGGCGGATCTTGACAAAAACGGCAGACTTGAGATTTACATTGCCGCCAACAGCGGCGACAAGCCGTCATCGCAGGTCTATGAGTGGGACGGGTCCACGTTCCATCAGTTATTCAAAAATGTTCCCTATTATCTGCGTCCCGGCAGAACCCCCGATGGAGAGGAGGTCCTGCTCGCTCAGCAGGGGAGTAATTCAGGACCGGTCAGTCGTTCTTTTTTCACCCTGGTCAAAACGGCTGAAGGTTCTCTGGAAAAATCCGAAAAGGTCATGGTTCCCAAGGGATTCAACCTGTTCGACTTTATCAGGACCGACCTGGACCAGGACGGCACACTGGAGACTGTTGGCCTTACCACTAACAACAAACTGGTCGTTATGGATGCAACCGGTACACTGTTATGGCAAAGTGAGGCCCTATACGGGGCAAGCAAATATTTTTTAGGCACCCTGTCCAGCAATCGTGCAGGTGGACGCATGCCGCTCTACATGCATACCCGCTTAATTGCCAGAGACCAGGACGGAGACGGCAAGCCGGAAATCATTGTTGGGCGCAACCGGGTGACCAATGTTAAATTTTTCAACCGACTGCGCTACTTTGAGGGCTCTTCCATTAATGCCCTGAGCTGGAACGGTTCAGAACTGACTTCGCTCTGGGAGACAAACAAGATCCCTAATTACACTGCGGATTATATGATCGGCGGACAAAACGGCAGCGCCGATGGCTTTCAACTCTTTTTCATTGAAAGCGACAGCAGCTACCCTCTGTTCTTCTGGGAATCGGAAAGTACCATTCTCAACCTTTATGAAATGGGCCGCACCGCCGAAGGCGACCAGAACAATTAACGTAACTTCTCAATAAGTGGTGGTAAAATACCTTGATCCCCGATAACTACATTCGGGGATGACGATCGTAATTGCAGGCAACTCCGTCATCCCGGCATGTTGTTAGCCGGGATCCATAAAGTAAGACACCGCACTTGTCACCACTTATTGAGAAGTTACCAATTAACTGCTGAAGGGTGAGACTTCTCTCATTATGTCCGGCAACTTGTCAGGTAAAAAAAACTGTATCATGGTAAAAAAAACTTGACGAAACAGACGAAGTATAATATTTTGTACACAGCTATTATAGAGAATGAGGTTAATTCGCTGCCAGCGGTGAGTTAAATCTTCAAAAATGATGAAAAGAGGAGATGAACAATGAAAAAAGTACTTGTTGCCGGAGCAGCCCTGTTGATTGTCGGTTCCATGGTATCTGCAGCCAGCGCCGAGGTGAGCCTGAGCGGTGATGCCCGTGTCCGTTATGTCGGCACCTCTGATTACGTCCGTAATATTTCCGTAAACCCCAATGGAACCTTGAATGAGGACAAAAATGGTTATGCGGACAACTGGAACTCCCGTATTCGTGTAAAATTCCATGCCAAGGCAAACGGCGGTGCCTTTATGAAGGCCCGTTTACGTCTTGATGATGTAAAATGGGGCACCGAAGGCAGTGAAAATGAAGGATGGTCCATGTGGAAAAACGGGAAAAACGTATGGGCGGATTACGCCTTTATCGGTGTACCCATGGGTCCTGTTACCTTTACCGGTGGTGTTCAGGAAGCATCCTATTCCAAATTTTTTGAGTATGATCAGCGTCCGGGACGGGCAAAACTTGAATACAAAACCGACAACCTGCGCCTGATCGGCCTCATCGATATGATCGACGAGAATGCCACCAGTGTTCAGGATCAATTTGACGACAATGACCTCATGGCTTACGGCTTTGTCGCCGCATTCCAGATCAACGATGACTGGTCGATTAAGGGATATGCACGTTACCGGGATGACCAGATGGACTGGGACTCGGAAGATTCCGTACGATATGTATCTGCCGACAGTAATGACCCTGGTAATGCCACGGCAGGATTCATCGCCGTGACCGATACTACACGTACGCCCCATGTAGACACTTCCGGTTTTTTAGGTTCAATTCATGCCCAGGGTAAGGTTGCCATGGTTGGTCTTGAAGGCGAACTCGCCTACAAGGAAGCCGACGTACAGGGAACGCAGGATGATGGCTGGGGCTGGTACGTCAATGCCTCCATGGACATGGGCGCCTTTATTCCCTCCGTCATGATCGGCGGCACATATGACGGATACCAGGCAGATGACGACTTTGGTTTCATTATGATCGGCGCTGCAGAGCCCATCACGGTTATCAGAGAAGTCGGTACTGAAGCAGGTGATTCCTTCTTTGCAGCCTTGATGGCTAACTACGCTGTCAGCGATCAGTTTAAACTGGCAGCCAACCTGGTCTATTATGATATCGATATCAATGAAGATTCAGAAGAGGGTATCCCGGATGTCCGTGGAGCGGTTGATGCATGGGAAATCTCCGGTTCCGCCACCTATGTTATTTCTGAAGGTGCTGACCTGAGTTATAAACTCGGTTATCTGGATCCCAGCTATGACGGTCGCGTCAACTCCGCCGGCATTTCCGATGACGGATATTTTGGACAGTACCTGCGTATGCAGATCAAGTTCTAAGTTGAAACTGATCCACCTCACGCCGCTGGTGTGAGATCAAACGGACCCTTGTTACAGGGGTCCGTTTTTTTTTACCTTCACTTCCGTTACTTTTTATGGCGCAGCATACCCGAGTTCTTCTCATGGTTGCCGCTGGCGTGTTCATGTCCACCCTGGACAGTTCCATGCTCAACGTGGCCCTGCCCAGTATCATGCACGCCTTTGGGTCTCCCCTTGCACTGACGGAATGGGTGATCATTGTTTACCTGCTGACCATTACAGTCATGCTGCTGTTCTGGGGACATCTTTCCGAAAAATACGGACACGACCGCATCTACAACGTCGGCGCTCTCATCTTCTCCATCGGCTCGCTGCTCTGCTTTCTCGGGCCGGAAATATATTCACTCATTTTTTTCCGCTTTGTCCAGGCAATGGGAGCATCAATGATGATGGCCATGGGACCTGCCCTTATCAAGTCGGTCTTCCCCAAAGATCAACTTGGCCGGGGACTGGGCCGGATCGGTATTGCCACCTCCCTGGGTCTGATGACAGGCCCGGTTGTCAGCGGCCTGCTTATTCGCTGGTCTCACTGGCGGGTTATCTTCCTCATCACCGTGCCGGTAGGACTGGCCGTTTACCTCACAGGGAAAATCAACCCGATACGTTTACAACAAAACGTACCTGACATGCCTGCCGGCAAAAAGAAAAACTATCCCTTTGACAGAACCGGTGCCCTGCTCTGGACGGCTGCCATCAGTCTGACCATGTTTACCGCCACCCATGCCACCTCGCTCTGCTGTGCCGAACATACGAAATCTTACCTGCTGATTGCAGCCATTTTCCTTTCCGTATCCGCCTGGTTTCTGCTGGCCGGACATGAACGAAAGTACCCCTACCCGTTACTGCCGCTTAACCTGTTTTCCAAGCGTTTTTTTTCCATGGCCATGCTCTCCGCCATGCTCTCATTTGCAGTCCTTTTTTTTGTACTGCTGCTGACTCCCTTTTACCTGCGCTCCGTCCAGCAGCTCTCTGCGGACCAGACCGGATATGTGATGATGGCCCTGCCGCTCTGTGTTTTTTTCGTCTCTCCAATAGCCGGCAGCCTGCATGACAGGATAGGTGCCCGAATCGTTGCCACCACCGGGCTTGGTTTCTGTCTGCTCGGCCTGGTGCTCTTAACAACCATTGATGCGGCAACCTCACCGTTTATCATTGCCGCCCTGCTGGCCCTGCTCGGATTCGGCCAGGCCATGTTTCTGTCGCCGAATTCCGCTGCAGCCCTGTCCGGGGTCAACCATCAGCAGGCCGGAGTAACCTCCAGCCTGCTGGCCACAGCACGCAACATGGGCATGCTGGTCGGAACAGCATTGGCCGGCCTGATCTTTTCCATCTATTTTTCCCGCCTGACCGGCGGCATGGATATGAAGGATTTTGTACCGGAGTACACCCCTCAGTTTATGGTGGCCCTGAAACGAACGTTTCAGGCAGCGGCAATAATTGCTGCAACGGGAATGGCAGCTTCGTGGTGGAGGGGGAGAGGGACGGTATAAGGGAACAGGAAAATCTAATGCCGACTTCTTCGTCAGGAGCAAACCCGGCACTAACTTACATCGGCAAGGTTATTGTTGCCTCTGTACCTCCGGCAGGACGTTTTTTATGGGTCAGAACTCCACCATGATCCTTGATGATTTGTGTCATCAGGGCCAGCCCCATACCGGCACCAACCGTCCTGGTTGTATAAAAGGGGTCCGTTGTCCACTCATGTTCCGGTTCATCAGCCCCGGCCCCACTGTCCCGAACAATAATCCGTACCTGTGCAGCATCTGCTTTAACCTCGATTACCAGCAGGCCGCCGTTGGACATGGACTCAACAGCATTGCGGATAAGATGAACAAAGACCTGACGCAACAGATGAGGATCAACTTCAAGAACCGGACTCTGCTCCGGTAAAACAAGCTGATATTCAATCCCCTGCTTCTGCATGACATTGTAATAGAGCATCAAGGACTTGCTGACAAGCGGGTAAAGGGCAACCTTTTCCTTTTCCAGTGTGCGGAGTTCCACAAAGCTGAACAGATCTTCCAGGGTATTCTCAATCTTGGCTGCTTCACGAATCATCATATTCAAAAATTTCAACCACTCAGGATCTTCGGTTTTGCGGATAAGCAAACGGGCTGTTCCACCGATCGAGGTAATCGGATTGCGAATATTGTGGGCAAGCTGGGCTGCCATGTGGCCAACCGCCGAATATCGCTCTGCTTCGACCAGCAGGTCCTTATTCTTTTCCAGCTCATAGGTAACGATTTCCAATTCGTTTATTTTATGCTCCATGGCCATATAGAGTCGGCAATGCTCTATGGCCAGGCTTGCCTGGCCGGCAAAACTCTCCAGGGCAAGGATCAAGTCCGAATCTATCTTCGCTCCGGTCACAAAATGATCGGCGATGATAACCCCTAAAGACCGGCTTGGCGAATAGAGCGGTACAACAACAAAAGTGTCCTCATGCAGCAGCGCGATCAACTCCGGCGGTACCTCGCTGTCACTCCGACCGTTCACCACATTAATCGTTCTCCGCTCATTTGCAGCCCGGATCAGAAGGTGGCCGAAATCATCCGCTGAAATACGCAGGGCCTCTGCAATCCGGTTCACCCCTGAATCCTGTTGAAAGCAGTGATCTTTAATGGAATCAAGAATATCATGAAAATGAAGATCTTGACTCTGCATCTCCTGCCAGATACGACCGGCATCTTCCCTGCATTCCGGTCCGATGGCAAGGCGTCCCTCCAGTACCTTGCCCGATTCGTCAAACAGGGCAAGAAAGGCACGGTTAAACTGAAGTCCCTCCTCGGCTGTAATCCCCACCAGAATCGTCTGAAGAATTTCATCAAGATCCGTCATGCTCAAATAGGCACTGTTCATTCTCATGGCCAGCTCATGCAGCAGCTGAATACGAAAATTTGCCTGTTCAAGTGCTTTCTGATAACGAATATTGTTGATGGTCAACCTTCGTTTTTCCAGCACCTTGCGAAAGGTCTCCAGAAAAGAAGGAAAATGAAGCGGTTTAGTCAGGTAGTCATCCGCACCAAGCCGCAGACATTCAAGGGCAATCTGCAGATCGGTTATGGCCGTAAGCATAATGATTGCAGTATCACTGTGGGCCGCTTTAATTTCCGGGATAAGCTCAGTACCGTCGGCATCCGGCAGACCAATATCAAGCAGAACAAGGGCAACAGGAGACTTTTCAAAAACCCGGCGCAACTCCCGGGCGGAACCAGCGGTTACCGTCGGAAAACCATGCTGCTGAAGAAAATCCTGGAGAAGGAGGATGATGTCCGGATAATCATCGACAATAAGAATGACCTCCTTATCTTCAAGAAGCTGGTCATCGGGCAGCGAAGCTGTTGTCGAGAGTGTATTTTCAGATTCAGGCATGGACGATATACGGTTTACGGTTTAGGTTATAAAGCATACGCCTTATACTGCAGCAATTTTTACTTCTGAAAAAACATTGTGTCAAGGCAGGGTTGGTAATTCTCGAATTGCCTGGCTGCCGACTCCATGGTAAATACTGCATTTAATAAATCTATTTACAGGGCTGAGAATAAAATGGAAAGTATTATCAACGGTGACTCCCACCCGGATGAAGTCAGCGACGAAGAACTGCTCAAAGTTATTGCCGACTTTCTGGAGATGGGTTATGTGGAAAATATTGTTGCCATGTTCAAGCAGGACCCCCGCTATTACCAGTGGACCGGAGATCTGCTCCATGACGAACGCTTTGCCGTCCGTCTCGGCGTCTCGGTCCTCTTCGAGTACTTAGTGGAAGAACGTCCGGCCCAGATAGAGCTTGCCGTCCCCTCCCTTGCCCGGGCATTGCAGCACAAGTCCTCCCAAACCAGAGGTGAGGCCGTCAGTGTACTTGCCATAATCAACAGCAGCGAAAGCCGGGCTCTGATCAAAACAATGCTCAATGATCCGGCACCCGAGGTTGCGGATGTTGCCCGTGAAATCCTGGCGGAAGGTCAGCAGTAAATGGATGAAATCTTTGGGCCTGAGGGCCTCCTTGCAGGTCATCTGCCCAACTATGAACCCCGTCCCGGTCAGCAGGAAATGGCCCAGGCGGTTGCGGAGCTGATATCCGGAGATGACGACCTCCCCTTTAACGAAGAGGACCCGTCCGGAGCAGCATGTTTGACGGTTGAGGCCGAAACCGGTCTGGGCAAGACGCTTGCCTACCTTATTCCAGCCGTACGCAGCGGCCGCAAAGTTGTTGTATCCACAAATACCCGTAATCTGCAGGATCAGATTTTAAAACGTGAGATCCCCTTTATTCGCCGGTATATTGATCCGGACCTCAAGGCGATGTGTGTCAAGGGACGGCAGAACTATCTCTGCCTGTATCGCTGGCACCAGTTCACCGGAGGAGGCAGGCAGAAACTTTTTGCAGACAAAGAATTTGACGAGATCAACACCTGGCTTGAAACAACGATTTTTGCAGACCGGTCCGAACTACCCCGGCTGCACGGCAACTCCCCTCTCTGGCAGAAACTCTGCTGCCTGTCCCATTTCTGTCTCGGGTCGGATTGCCCTGATGCCGGATCCTGTTTTTTAAACCGTCTCCGCCGTGAAGCCGCCTCCAGCCGCCTGCTGGTGGTCAACCACCACCTTCTGTTCTCCGATCTGGCAGTGCGCCGCAACGGTTTTGGCGAAGTTCTTCCCCGCTACAGCACCGTAATCTTCGACGAGGCCCATCACCTGGAAAATGTTGCCACCACCTTTTTCGGTTTTTCCTTTTCCAGGTACCAGGTTGTTGACCTTATAGCCGATATTGAACGTAGCCTGCAGAGCACATCCGGATCAAAGAAAAAAAAGAAAATCCTGTCTGCCGCCAACGCCCTGGGAGGACTGACTGAACAGTTTGCGGCCCGTTTCCCTCAGGAAAAAGGCCGTTTTCTGCTCACGGAACTGTTTCAAAAACAACCGGAGCTTGACCAGGCAAAGGATACTGTACTTGCCGCGTTAGAGAGCCTTGCCGACCAACTTAAGCGGCTGCAGGGCAAGGATGAACCCTGGGATCAGTATCTGCAGCGCTGCACCGACCTTGGCCGGCGCCTGGAAAACATTGTTGGTCAGTGTCTTGACGGGGATGCAGAACAGGAGCAAAACTATATTCACTGGTTTGAACGTTCGGAAAAAAATCTGACCCTGTCCGCCACCCCGATTGATGTTGCCGATGACCTGCAGGACACGCTTTTTTCCAAGGTGGAACATTGCGTGTTTACCTCTGCAACCTTGAGTACCGGCAACAGTTTCAGCTACTTTAACAAACGGCTCGGGATTCCGGAAGACACCCGGTGCTGTTCCTTTCCCTCCCCGTTTGACTATCCGGAGCGCTGCCTGCTTTATATTCCCGACAAACAGTTTCCGGAGCCCAACGCCCCGTCTTACCGGGAAAAACTGCATGACCAGATCAAATCACTGCTCAATCTTTCACAGGGACGGGCCCTGGTGCTGTTCACCTCCTTTGCTGCCATGGATCATGCCTTTCACAGCCTGCGCGATGAACTTGATTTTCCCATGCTGCGCCAGGGGACCGCGTCCCGCCACGAGCTTTTGACCCGATTTGCCGATGAAACCGATTCAATCCTGTTTGCCGTTGCCAGCTTCTGGGAGGGGGTCGATGTACCCGGTGAATCACTCAGTATGGTCATTATTGACAAATTACCATTTGAAGTCCCCAGCGACCCTGTTATTATGGCCCGCATCAACCGGATCAAGAGTGGTGGCGGTAACCCGTTTTTTGAGTTTCAGGTTCCCCGGGCGATTCTCGGCCTGCGCCAGGGTGTGGGCAGGCTCATGCGCCGCTCCGGCGACCGGGGAGTCATGGCTGTCCTGGATGTGCGTCTCTTCAGCAAAGGATATGGCCGCAGATTTATCCGCAGCCTGCCTGCAGCGCCACTGAGCAGAAACCTTGCAGATGTGGATAAATTTTTTTCAACTTTATCATCGAACCAGTAAGTTACTACCATGACATCACCTGCAACCGACATCACCCATCTGTTCTCCTCTATCAGACAAATTGCCGCCCGGGTTGAGGAGACCATGCGGGCAGACCTTGAACGGGTGCTGGTTGACAACGACCCACTCCTGGTCGAAGTCCTCCACTATGCACTGCTTAACGGTGGCAAACGGATACGCCCCATGCTGGTAGTTGTCAGCTCCAGGCTCTGCGGGCGGGATGATGACGACCTCTACCTGCTGGCCGCTGCCTTCGAATACCTGCATGTCGCCACCCTGGTCCACGATGATGTTATTGACCACGCCGACCAGAGGCGCGGTGTTGATGCAGTAAGGAAAAAATACGGCATGGCAGCGGCTATTCTTGCCGGTGACTGGCTGCATGCCCGTTCCATGCACCTGATCAGCTCTCTTGCCGGACAGCAGGGGCTGAATATATTTTGCCATGCCACCACTTCCATGGTTGACGGAGAATTCCTGCAGCTGCGCCATGTGGCCGACATTACTGTCACGGAAGAACAATATTTTGCCGTTATCCTGCGTAAAACCGCCCGCCTGATCAGCTCCACCTGCGAAATCGGAGCCCTGTTCGGCGGGGGAACAACGCAGCAGGTTGCAGGCCTTGCCACCTATGGCAGAAAAGTCGGTATTGCCTTCCAGATCATAGATGACCTTCTTGACTATCTCGGTGATAAACAGGCAACGGGTAAAAAGGTGGGAAACGACTTTGTTGAAGGAAAACTGACCCTGCCCCTCATCCACGCCCTCAACCGGGCCGGCGAAGAGGACAAAAAAACCCTGCTCAAATGCATCAAAGGACATCAGGACCAACCGGACGCCTGCAGCACGGCAAAGCGGCTCATGAATGAGCTGGACAGTTTTGATTTTTCCAGGCAGAGGGCCGGACTGGAAGCAAAAGAGGGATTATCCGCTCTTACTCTGTTTAACCGTACCCGACACGGCGAAAGCCTTGCCGTTCTTGAAGGGCTTGCCGGCTACGTCCTGACCAGAGATAAATAAAATGATGCCCATCCTATCCGGTGAAATGCTCTCATGAACTGTCATTTTTTAACTCACAGGCTCTCCCTGCCGGTATATATTCTCATAGTACTGCTGGTCTCCGGATGCTGGTTTTCCACTGACAGCACCGATAATGCAACGTCTCCGGACCAGGAAACCCTGCCCACGGAAGCGGCCCCTCCGGCCCTGGACAACAAAACAGGCACCATTGTCTTTGAAGAACCTGATCTTCTCCAACACGAAGAGGATATTCCCGAGATCAGCGAGAAGAAAAAAGGTCTACCTGCACCAGCTGCAGTGAGCAAACCCCTGGCAGCAATCATCATTGACGACATGGGCTATCACCGGAAGATAGGAGAGGCACTGCTCGACCTTGACCTCCCCTTAAGTTTTGCCTTCCTGCCCCATGCCCCCTTTGCCGTCGAACTTGAGGAAACCGCTTATCAGAAGGGCCGTGATATCATGGTCCACATTCCCATGGAGGCCGGTGCGAAGTGGGATCCCGGCCCAGGCACCCTGTACCTGACAGCCCCGCCTGAAGAGCAGGCAGCCATCCTGAAAGACGATCTGGAAGCAATCACCCATGCCATTGGGGCAAACAATCATATGGGCTCGGAATTTACCCGAAACCGGGAGGCCATGCACAGGGTTCTTGCTGAGCTGAAAAAACAAAATCTTTTTTTTATTGACTCCTTTACCACTGCCGAGTCAACCGGCCTTTCCGAAGCCATGGACATGGGCATTAAAACCAATCGCCGCCATATTTTTTTAGACAACGCACAGGACAGGGAGAAAATCTGTCTTCAGCTGGAAAAGCTTGCCGTCCGGGCCGAGAAACAGGACCAGGCCATTGCCATAGGTCATCCCTACCAGGCCACCCTGGATGCTCTCAGAAACTGCGGGGACAAACTGCGCAAGACGGTGCGCATTGTTCCCGTGCATGAGCTGGTCAAGTAGGAACTTGCAGTTGAAAAAGCACAATGCAAAGCAGAAACTTTTTTACTTTTGACAGCTTATGAATAACCGGCAGCCTACCCTGGGCATGGTCCTGAAGGGATATCCGCGTATTTCCGAGACCTTTATTTCCAACGAGATTCTCCTGCTTGAAGAAATGGGCATCCGGGTGCGTATCTTTTCCATGCGCCATCCACGGGAATCTTTCTCTCATAAAAGCGTCAAACAGATCAAGGCCCGGGTGGATTACCTGCCCACGGAACTGTATGACGACTTCCCCCGTCTGCTGCTGCCCGCCGCCCTGCAGGCAGTACGACGGCCGGACCGCTTTTGCCGGGCTTTACACAGAGCAGGCCGACGCTTTGCCAGAACCCGCAGCATGGGGACCATCAAACACCTCCTGCAGGGCTCCTGTCTGGCAAACCTGCTCCATCACTCTCCGGAGGTCGTCCACCTGCATGCCCATTTTGCCCACTCACCGACATCCGTTGCCCTGTTTGGAAGTATCATGGCCGATAGATCGTTCAGCTTTACCGGCCATGCCAAGGATATCTATACCCAGAACCGGGCCCAGCTGCGGGAAAAAATTAATCTGGCCGAACTGGTCGTCACCTGCACAAATTATAATAAACAGTTCCTGGAGAAACTGGCACCGGAAACAACAACGCCGATCCACCGGGTGTACCACGGTATCAACATCAGCCTGTTTCACAACAACACTGCCCGGCCTGTACCGCAGCCGCCATACCGGATTCTCTCCGTGGCCAGAATGACAGCCAAGAAAGGACTTGATACCATTCTTGCCGCATTGGCCTTGCTGAAAAAAAGAAACATTAACTTTATCTACACCCTGATAGGTGACGGAGACGATAAAGACGAGGTCATGGAAAAAATCTTTGCCCTTGGTCTGCATAAACAGTGCCGCTGGCTCGGTACCCTGCCCCATGAACAGGTCATCAAAGAGTTTGAACAGGCGGATATCTTTGTTCTGGGCTGCCGGGTAGCAGCAAACGGGGACCGGGACGGCATTCCCAACGTCCTGGTGGAGAGCCTGGCCATGGGGCTGCCTGCGGTGGCCACCACGGTATCAGCGCTGCCGGAAATCATCCGACAGCATGAAACCGGCCTGCTGATTCCGCCTGAGCGTCCCGAGCAGATGGCCGAAGCAATTATCACAATGCTCACCGATGAAGACCTGCGCAAACGCTGCATGGACAACGGACGGAAACTGGTTGCCGACCGCTTTGACAACCGACTGTTGATTCAAAATCTTGCCGCCGTCTATCGCCAGGGCATCCCGGCTCTGACAACGGCCCCATGCGTATAGCCTTTTACGCCCCGTTCAAGCCCCTGGATCATCCGAATCCATCGGGTGACCGGATAATCGGCCAGGGGATTTTTTCCTTTCTCCGGAAACAGGGACACCAGCCCTTTATCATCAGCAGGTTGAGAAGCCGCTGGATTTATCGGCAGCCGATCCTGATCATACAGGCCATGCTCGAACAGCGTCGTACGGAAAAGCTGTTACACAGACAGCCCGTTGACCTGTGGCTCACCTATCACGCCTATTACAAGGCACCGGACATACTCGGACCACGAATATGCCGCCGACTGAAGATTCCCTATGCTGTCATCCAGCCCAGTTACGGTACCAGAGTAAGCCGCAAATGGAAGACAAGACCGGGCTTTCTCCTCAACCGCAAAGCCCTGCTGGCAGCAGACATCCTGATCACCGACCGGAAACGGGATTTCACCAATCTACAGCGGATCATTGCACCTGAACGGCTGCAGCGAATCAAACCCGGCCTGGAGCCGGAATTATTTTCCTTTGACCAGGTAGCCCGCAGCAGACTGCGCAACAACCTGCAGGCAGACAAAAAAACAATTATCCTCACTGCGGCCATGTTTCGCTCTGATGTCAAGACCCGGAGCATGATTCGCATGATCAGCAGCTGCATCCGAATACATAACCGGGGCCATGACTTTCTGTTGGTCATTGCCGGAGACGGACCGGAAAAAGAACGACTGAGAGCACTTGCAGCCCGGCTGCCGGAAAAAAAAGTGCATTTTGCCGGGCAGATCAGGCGGGAGGAGATGTATCAATACTATTCTGCCGCAGACATTTTTGCATTCCCGGGCATCAATGAATCTCTGGGCATGGTCTTCCTGGAGGCCCAATCCTGCGGACGGCCTGTTATTGCCTGTGATAACGGCGGAATTCCCGAGGTGGTCGTCAATGAGGTCACCGGCCTGCTCACCCCTCCTGAGGAGGAAACGGCCTTTGACCGGGCATTGCAGCAGCTGCTGACCCATCCGGAACAACGAAAAATAATGGGCAGGGCGGCAGCACAATATGTGCGGGCCGAACACGACATCAATAAGAATTATCTGAAATTGGAACAGATACTGCTCAAAACAGCAAACAGGGTACAGTACACAAATTAACAATCCACCAAAAACCATAAACCATTTCTAAGACGTATTCCTAATACTGTTAAACGACCATGCCACATACTACATTCGGCCTGATCCGCCACTCTCTGACCTGCTGGAATGAGGAAAAACGAATTCAGGGCCTGCAGAACAGTTCACTTTCGGAAAACGGACGCAGGATGGCTGTTGCCTGGGGACACGAACTGGCCGGCCTGCACTGGGACAGAATTCTGGCCAGCGATCTCGGCCGGGTTCAGGAGACTGTTGCCTTTGTCAACCGGGTTCTGCAGCTGCCGGTTCACTTCGATCCTCTCCTGCGGGAGCAGGACTGGGGGGCCTGGAGCGGCTTGAGTTTTCCTGAACTCTTTGCCCGTTTCGGCCCGGAGGTACGAGTACAGGAGGCCGCAGGCTGGGATTTCCGACCGCCGGGTGGTGAATCACGCAAAGAGGTTCTTGCCAGAGGCATGCAGGCCCTCGCTGCAGCGGACAGGAAATGGCCGGGACAGAACATTCTTATTGTCTGCCATGAAGGGATTGTCAAAACCCTGCTCTATCATCTGCTCGGACGCAGGTTTCTGCCCGATGAACCAAAAATTCTCACAGGTTATCACCTGCATCTGCTGCAGGCAGCCGGGAATGAACCGGTTCTTATTACAATGAATTACCTGAAGTTGACCGGAAAAGAGACATGAACGTAATGGTATACTGCCAGCATGTGCTCGGCATCGGTCATCTGTGCAGGATCATGCTGATCCTGGAACAGCTCAAAACACACCGGGTCACCCTGGTTTTAGGTGGCCCGCCGATTGAGATTCCCCTGCCGGATCATGTCCGTATCGTGCAGCTGCCCGGCCTGCGAATGGATGAACAGTTTTCCGGTCTGTTGGCGGTTGATCCGGGGCAGGAGGTTGCTGCAATCAAAAAAGAGCGCACCAGGCAGCTGCTCAGCCTGTTCAATGACCTGCAGCCGGACCTGCTGCTGGTGGAACTCTTTCCATTTGGCCGCAATGCATTCCGCTTTGAGCTCCTGCCCCTGCTGGAACAGGCCGCAAAACAAAAAAAATGCCGGACAGCCGCCAGTGTACGTGATATTCTGGTGGAACGTGACAACACCGTCAAGTTCGAGCAACGGGTGGTGGATCGCCTGAACCGTTATTTTAATCTCCTGCTCATCCATGGCGACCCGAATCTCATCAGGCTTGATGAAACCTTTTCCCGCATGAACGATATCAATATTCCGGTTCTCTATACGGGGTATATCTGCCAACCGCCCCGTGTCGGAGACAGGACACGCCGACGCAGGCAGCTGCAGCTGAAGGATAAAGATCAACTCATCGTTGTCAGTGCAGGCAGCGGCAGCGTAGGAACCTCTTTACTCAAGGCCGTGTCAAATGCCTTTCCCCTGCTTGCGCTCCCGAGTTGCTGCAGGCTGCAGGTGTTCACCGGACCATACCTGTCCGGGCATGACTTTAAAAAATTCTCGACAACTGAAAACAGCAATATTCATGTGCAGCGATTCAGCAACGACTTTCCATCATGGCTGGCTGCTGCAGATCTTTCCATTTCCATGGGCGGTTATAACACGACCATGAATTTGATCGCTGCCGGCTGCCGGGCCCTGGTGTATCCCTTTGCCCAGAATCATGAGCAGCGGATGCGGGCGGAACGGCTGGCACAGAGAGGGTGTCTGCAGCTCCTGTCCAGGCAGGATCTTGCTCCAGCTGTCTTTTCTGAAAAAATTGCTTCAATGCTGACAGTCAGCCCCGGCCAGGCTGATATCATGCTGGACGGAGCGCCCCGGACTGCTGAAAAGCTGCTGCAGCTTGTCCGGGGAGAGGTAATATCATGAAAATTCCCCCTTCCGCTCTCTGGCAGGCTGACCTGCCTGCCGACCTTGAGCAAAAGCTGGCTGAGCTGTTTGCTTCGGCAGCTGAACAGCCATCCCCTGTGCGGATCTTTTTCCGGGCCGATGATATCGGCAGAATCGACAACAACTTTATTCAAATGATGACCTTGTTTGCAGACCATGACATGCCGCTCTGCCCTGCCCTGGTTCCACAATGGATAACTGCCGGCAACTGGCGGCAGATCAGAGCAAGGGCAAAAAAAGAAAACCTGTTCTGCTGGCACCAGCATGGATTCAGCCATCTCAACCATGAGCTGAGCGGAAAAAAATGTGAATTCGGGGAGAGCAGAGCGGAAAAAAAAATACGAGAGGATCTCCTGGCCGGGAAAAGCCGGCTTTACCGGCTCCTCGGCGAGTCCTTTGTGCCGGTTTTCACCCCACCCTGGAACAGGTGCAGCGCTGCAACCATGCAGATCCTGCTGGAGCTGGGCTTTTCCGCCCTGTCCCGGTCAACAAATGTTCAGCCGGCCCCGCCGCCGGGATTACCGGAGATTGCAATCAATATTGATCTGCACACCCGCCGGGAGGATAATCCGCAGCAGGGAATGAACAACCTGCTGAGCGAATGCAGAACCGCCATGGACAGTGGCTGCATGGGATTTATGCTCCATCACCAGCGCATGAATGACACTGCCTTTCTTTTTCTGGAGCATCTTTTCAGGGCTGTCAACTCTGCTGCCGACCTCATCCCCTGCACCTTCCGGGAAGTACTGCAGGAGTTGTAACCGTAAGCGCTTCATTAACTACACTCTTGACATGATAACACCTCGGAATGTAAGCGTTTCAGGAACGCCCTGCTGTGCGTGATCAAGGCTCCCGATAATACCCCTGTATATCTGGGGACTTGAGCTCGTGCAGCAGGGTGTTCATGGAGCGCTTACTCGTAACCTGCACCGATGATCGATAGCCGACAGAAGCTCTTCTCATACGGACAGGTTCGGTAATTGAAAGTGGACGGATTCATCCTCACCGTCCATCTCACGGACAGATGCAGCTCCGTGTTGCTGCAGCCACTTCGTCAAATCTTCAACCAGATATTCAGGAGCAGAGGCACCGGCTGTTACGCCAATACGTTTTACCCCCTCAAGCCATACCGGGTCGACCTCGGCGGCATGATCAATCAGGTAGGCCGGAATCCCCCGGGTACGGGCGACTTCACGCAGCCGATTGGAGTTGGAACTGTTCTTGGAACCCACCACCAGCAGCAGATCCACCATGCCGGCCAGTTCACGAGCCGATCCCTGCCGGTTGGTGGTGGCAAAACATATATCAGTCCGTTCAGGCTCGGAAATGTCCGGAAACCGTTTCCGGATGGCAGCCAGCATCTCAGCGGTATCGTCAATACTGAGTGTCGTCTGCGTCACATAGCCCACCCGGGTCGGATCAGCAACCTCAAGATCTGCAAGTTCTTCAGGAGATGAAACCACATGAACCGCTCCGGCGGCATGACCGCAGGTGCCCACAACCTCGGGATGCCCCTTATGCCCGATGACCAGTACGTCATACCTGATCTTGTTTAAACGGGTGACCCGGCGGTGCACCTTTGCCACCAGTGGGCAGGTTGCGTCAATGGTCCGCAGTCCAAGGGTCCGGGCCCGTTCCATTACGGTCCTGGAGACCCCGTGCGCACTGAAAATAGTTACGGAATCTGCAGGAATATCCTCTAACTGCTCGACAAAAACCGCACCTTTTGCGGCCAGTTCGCTGATCACATGAGTATTATGTACGATCTCGTGCAGCACATAAACCGGAGGACCGTAGAGGTCCAGCGCCTTGTTAACAATAGTAATCGCCCGATTCACTCCGGCACAGAAACCGCGCGGCCGGGCTAAAATAATTTCCATATTCGATAACTCCACTGTTCACTGTTTGCAACTACCGGATTTGATCAGCATACTATAAAAAACATTCCCGCAACACAAGGTGTACAATTTCCAGGATGGCAGATTTTATTCTCCGGCAGCACCTTTTTACAGACACTATTGCTGTCGGTTAAAACAAAAAAACTGGTAACTGCTCAGGGGCACACCATCTGTCCATGATCAGCCCGCCCAGCATACCTGGTGTATAGCTGATCGGGCTGATCATGAACATCTGGCGCACCCCTGAACAGTTACATCCCGTTATTTAACGACTTTTTCATAACAGGCCTGAGGAGTTACAAAAACTGTTCAGGTGGGTGCAGAAAACCTGCAAAACCACAGTCATGTAACTGTTCAGCAGTGCAGCCAGGTGCCCAGGCGTTTATTTTAATCGTAACAATGGATCCCCGATAAAAGCACTCGGGGATGACGATTTTATTATTTGTCACACGAAAATACCGTCATTCCCGCTTGCTGTTAGCGGGAATCCAGAAATTTGTTACTTAGAAGCTGGTGCAGGAAACTTGCAGATCACCGTCCTGAATACTTATCAATCAACGATCCCAAATGAAACCATGAGGTCCGGCAAACGAGAAACAATTCGATATATGTGACAGAGTGCATTTATGTTGAAACTCAGGATGAAAAGAGATTGTTGAATCGTAAAACATATTGACAATATAAAATAAATCACCGATAATAAATATTAAAGTTATTTTCAGGTTTGCTGCTCAAACTGAGCATCTCTCATTCACTCCGTACTTATTACCTCCAAATTATATAGAGAAACCGTCATGGATATTATGGAAGACAGCAGAAAGATTTTTGAAAAAAATGCCATCGAAGCGGCCATCAAGATCGCCATCTTAGGGACAATGGTCTTTGCGACCGTGCGCATCATCCAGCCGTTTATCATGCCGGTTCTCTGGGGAATTATTATTGCAGTTGCAGTTGACCCTCTTATTGCCTGGCTTGCCGGGCGATTGGGAGGACGCAGAAAGACTGCCGCGGTTTTATTTTCTCTGGCAGTCATTGCCGCCCTGGTCATTCCATCGGTCTTGTTGGTGACCTCTTCCATCGATAGCGTTCAGGAAGTTGCGGCAAAGCTTGAAAACGATACGCTCAAGGTGCCGCCGCCACCGGCCGGAGTTAAAGACTGGCCGGTCATCGGTTCCTCCCTCAACAAGTCCTGGTCCCTTGCCTCAACAAATATGGAGGCAACCCTTAAAAATTTTGCCCCACAGTTGAAAAGCGCAGCCGGCACTCTGCTGGCTAAAGCCGGAGGTGGAGCAAAGGCGGTCTTCATGTTTATTATTTCCGTTGCCATTGCCGGGGCACTGCTTGCAACAGTACAAAAAGGTATGGCGGTTACAGACATGATCATTATCCGTTTTGCAGGAGAAAAAGGACCTGATATTATTGCCCTGGCCACGGCAACCATACGGGGAGTTATGCAGGGTGTTATCGGTGTGGCCGTTATTCAGGCCGTTCTGGCCACTCTCGGCATGATATTGGTTGGTGTTCCTGCCGCCGGCCTATGGGGAGCTATGGTGATGATCCTGGCCATTATCCAGCTTCCTCCCATCCTCATTCTCGGGCCTATTGCAGCCTGGGTTTTCAGTTTTGCCGATACCACTCCGGCGGTTATCTTTCTTATCTGGGCTGTTGTGGTCAGTGCAAGTGACGGATTTTTAAAACCCATACTCATGGGACGCGGTGTTGATGCCCCCATGCTGGTCATCCTGATCGGCGCACTTGGCGGGATGATGCTCTCCGGCATTATCGGGTTGTTTGTCGGTGCAGTGGTTGTGGCCATCATGTATACGCTGTTCATGGATTGGGTTGCCGATGAGAAGGCTGGAGTAGAGAAATCCGTTGCTGATTGATGGTGATGAATGAGCAGGGTAATAGAGTTTTATGATATTTAATCACTTGATTTTCAAATTTTTCCAGGCCGCTCTACTGCTTCTTCTTGGCGGCTGCACCATGCTCGGGCCTGATTGTGAAAGATCAGTTTGATGCCGGTGTTGTGACCGAGCTTGATCTGCTCCAGGCAGATATCCTGCTGACCAGTACCCAGGCATCGATCCCCAATCTCAAGGGAGTGCTGTTTATTTACAGGAATGCTCTTGCAGTGCTTCTCGGCATGCTTCCCAGGAAAATTGAACCGCTCTTGCCTGGAAACGGTAAAATTTCGCGAATTTCTGCCGATTCTCCGGAGGAAGCCCCATGAACAACTTTATGGAAAAAATGGGGCCCGAGGGAAAGGGCTTCAGGAATCTTCTTATTTTTCTGTTGATCTATATCGTCGGCAGTCCCTTTTTGGATGCCTATCCGTCCCTGGAAATTTTAGCCCATCTCTTTCTCTCCGTGACCCTGTTTGTAGCCCTGTATACAGTACAAAGGCACCAGAATCAACGTTCCATTGCCATGGGGCTGCTGTTGGTGCTGCTTGTTCTGTACTGGCTTGGAATTTATAATATTATTGCTTTCAGTGAACAGGGGGCCTACCTCCTTTTTGCGGTGTATTTCGGTCTGTTGATCTATACTTCCGTCATGCATCTGGCCCATTTTCAAAAAGTTACAAAAAATATACTCTATGCTGCCCTGTGCCTCTACCTCATCATCGGCCTGTTCTGGGGCTCGCTCTATACCCTGCTCAATGAGGTATGTCCGGGGGCTTACAGCGGGGTTCTGCTGGACACGGCACACGGCAGCCCAATCCATGCCTTTAATTATTTCAGCATGGTCACCCTGACCACCCTGGGCTACGGTGATATTACCCCCCAGACAGTCGGAGCCGGTTCGTTGTGTCAGATGGAGGCCATTATCGGCCAGTTTTACACCGCAGTCATTGTAGGCTGGCTGGTCGGTAATATGATGATAACAGACGGTCGAAAAGATAATTCCTGACTACAGCAGCCGATGAACAGCATGGAACAGCGTCTTGAACCGGGAAAAATTGGTGCAAAATATGGTTGAGGAAAAAGCAGAGAATACCAGTACTGATAAATCTTCAGCCGCCCCAGATGCACAAGAATCCAAGGCCCCTGAAGAGAAGAAAAAACGTGACCCGATCAAATCGTGGACAGCCTTTGTCGTCGGCCTGTGCATAGCACTTTTTATCGGTCATATCTTAGCAGATAAGTATACACCTTACACCAGCAACGGTCGGGTTGAGGCCTTTGTTGTTCCCATTGTACCCCAGGTTTCCGGCCCCCTGACCAGGGTGAATGTCCGTAATAATCAGCACGTTACTGCCGGCCAGATTCTGGCGGTCATCGATTCTGCCAAGTATGAGCTCGCTGTCCGCCGCGCCCAGGCAGATCTGCAGCAGGCCGGCCAGGCATCGGAGGCCGATGTTGCCGCTGTAAGT
>WFRY01000243.1 GCA_015486315.1 Desulfobulbaceae bacterium | reverse complement strand
CTTGGCAAAGCCTCCAAATCGTCTGCCAGCCTGGAAAAAACGCCCTGTTATATCCACGCCGAAGGCAAGGGCCACGGCAGCAGCCACAACGGGCGCGGCAGTTCCGGCACCGTACATAAGAGGGAAAAGCACAGGGGACTTCTGGGCCACGGCAAGGGGAATGAGGCTCCCGAAAAAGAGCGCTGCGGAAACCGGGCAGAATGAGAAGGCAAGCACCACACCAAGAAGCAGTGAGCCCCAGAACGGACCCCTTGCCTTTAGCCTCTCAACAATACCGTTTCCCGCATCAACGCCTCTGAAATTAAGGTGCAAAAAGTCGAGCATTACAAGACCTGCACAGAGGAGCAGGGGCCCAAGCATCATGTTCATGTTCTTCTGAAGGAACTGGGCCACCACAGGCACTGTAAGCAGCCCCTTTACCACCACGCCTGCCACCATGGTATAGGCTATCATCCGCCCGAGGGTGTAATAAATGCCCATACGGGACGCCTTGCGCCCCTCAAGCCTGCCGGATCCGCCGGTGATATAGCACATGGCAGCTATGTTTGACGCCAGGGGACAGGGGCTTATTGAAGTAAGAATACCCAGCCACAGCGCACTTATGAGGGGAAGGGATTCAAGGTTCATTTTCTGCCCTTTCCGGCATCAGCCTCTTTCAGAAAGGAGGCAACCTCTTTCTGCACGTATTTTTCAAACTCAGGCTCATCACTCCACAGGGTCCAGATGGCCTTTAGGTTTTTATACTTTATAACCTTGTCACCCTGCATCTCCACAAGCACCAGGGATTTTGTGTAAAGGCCAAAATCTTCTATGAAATGCTGGTTTTCAGGTTCATCAACATTGACACTTTTAAATGCAAGTGCACCTGATTCAAGCTCTCTGGAAAATTTTTCATTAATTGCCTTGCGTGACAGACGCTCAAGGGTGGTGCAGGTAGTACAACGGTAGTTGCCGTGAAAGTAGTAGGCGATAACCGAGGAAGGGGCAGTGTTTGCGGCACATGCAATGCGATCTGGCATCACTGTGGCAGCAAAACATGCAAGCAGTGCAAGCAAAAGTACGTTCAGACTGTTCATGGAATGTTTCAAATTATTCATTGTTTACCTGTCCTTTTCAACTGAATGAGGGTTGCCTAATGTACCTACTGATGTTAACAAAATATCATTTTTACTTGGAACACCATATTTATTCTTGATTTCATTGTACTTTTCCTAAATGATAAAAAAACTTTTCTGTTATTTCTTTACCCCTAAAAAAAGGGATTCCAGAAGTTTGATATTCCTTGGCAAAAATTCTTTTCGCAGTAGTGATTTCACAAACATTCCCCAGCGTCGTCTCAATCCATCCTTCCGGCAACTCAGGCATCTCCCAGTCTCCCGATTAATGCCATTCCCTCTTTATCCATTTTGGAAAAGGCGAACCATTTTTTACCGAGGTCTTTCAGGGAGGCACCGATATGATAAACAGTCTTATCATCCAGAATCAGAAAGCGGTCATGCGCCTGTTTAAGTATCTTTATCTTGATGGGCGGATACTGCTGATTATGTTTTTTCAGGTCTAACTGCAGTTGTTTACTGATGCTTTTGGTATAAATCGTTGCGCTGGTGTTTTTCTTTCGCTTGGCAAGCAGGGTCAACACGGTTTCATCAACATAATTATCAATCAGCATAATGGATTTATCTGCCGACTTGATTAAGTCCGCCACAAAGACATAGGCATCAAAAATCTGCCCATCAAAAAATATGCCCTGTTTGGGTTTAATCTCTCTAACTTCAAGCGCCTTAAAAACTTCATGCAACTTACTATCGGTAATCAGTTGTTTCTGTTCAATGTTATCCAGGCGCCGAAAAATAGCGGCATTGGTAGCAAGAAACTGTCTCATCTCCACAAAGGCATTTATAATCTGAATGCTGATCTGGATCGCGGTATCACTGCGTAAAACCGCCGAAAGCATGGAAACACCTTGCTCGGTAAAAGCATGAGGCAATACTGTGGAATGTTTCAGCGTTTCAAACCGGTCACAATTTGTGACCAGTTCATTTTTTTCTTCCTGACTCAACTGAAAACGAAATGATTCTGGAAAACGTCCAATGTTTCTTTTGACAGCCTGATTTAACACTTTGGTTTCGACCTTGTACAATTCCGCCAAATCACGATCAAGCATTACCTGAACACTGCGAATAGTAAAAATTCGGCTTTGTATTTGTTGGTGGTCAATCGCCAGCAATTTTTTACTCACAACGCAAACCCAACCTTATTGCCCTGATGCTCCCGCACAAACTTTTCACTCATCACAAACACGCCGCCGCTGCCACAGGCAGGGTCATAGACTATGCCTGTGGCAGGGTTCGATCATCTCTACCATTAAAAGGCTCATAATCCCAAAGAAGCTGCCGCCTTGTCCACAACCCGGCGGACATCAGCCATGCATCACCGGCCACGGGGATTTGTCTCCCTGCAGCGGCATTTCCCCGCCTTCTTTTCGTTTGCAATACGTTCCATAATGGTGGAACGGCCGTTGTTTTCAACTACGTCATCAACAATATCCTGCTCAGTGTATGAAAAGCAGTAACAGATCATATCAGACATCAATGCACCTCATTAATTATGCGACGTTTTTCCATCGTCGCGTACTGCCCTAACATATCCACCTGATGTATAGGAAATGACTGGATCGTCCCGGCAGTAGCAGTCTATTTCCAGACGTATCGGGCGGGTTCCCTTTTCTGTCCCGGTAGTCCAATACGGTGATCCAAGGCGTTTAAGGTCACAGTTTCCGTTTCTGTCAAAGAGGAAGACGTGCAGCAGTTCCCACCTTTCTTTCCAGGTTGGCAGTCGCCAGTCGGAATAACCGCCAAGCTTAAGGTGCTTAAGATAACTGTTCACCTCATCAATAGATGATAATCTGTGGCTCTTTTTAACCTGCCACATGAGACCTGTT
>WFRY01000242.1 GCA_015486315.1 Desulfobulbaceae bacterium | reverse complement strand
CAGATCAGCTGCCACAACAATTGCATCAACGGCCTCGTGCGGTTTTGCCGCATGCCCGCCCCGACCATGAATATTGATGGTAAAAGGATCGGTATAGGAACAGATCAACCCCTTATCAACAGTCAGCTGCCCCACCGGATAATGGGTGTCGATATGACCGCTGAAGATCATGTCGACATCCTGCAGGCAGTCGGCCTCTATCATGGCGGCTGCACCGTTTCCTGACTCTTCAGCAGGCTGGAAGAGCAGTACTGTCCGGCTGCTGCATTTTTGTTTGACAAGTAATTCTGCTGCCCCAAGGAGCATGGCCACATGCCCGTCATGGCCGCAAGCATGCATCACCTCTGGATTTGTTGAGGAAAAATCCAGGCCGGTTTCCTCAACAATAGGCAGGGCATCCATATCCGCACGCAGTGCGACACAGGGGCCGGAGCCTGTCCCCAGCTCAGCCCTGATGCCCGTACCGGCAAGTCCTGTCGTAAAAGCGATCCCCAGGCGGGTAAGCTCGCGCCCAACCAGGGCAGACGTCTCTTCTTCCCGGTAAGCCAGCTCCGGATGACGATGCAGGCTGCGACGGATCCTGCGCATTCGTTGCCAGAGGGTATTATCCACGCTGAATGTCATCAATGAAAGGCTCAGGAAATTCTGATTTCACCAATCGTGTCCCTGTCAAGAGACGACATGGTTTCACGACGTTTTATCTCAAGATTCCGGATATGTTCACGCTCCTGCTGCTGCAGCAACTCCGCACTGACCGGTTCCGCTTCAACAACTCCGGCGCTGGGGACAACGCGTGCCCCCGGCTCTTCCAGGCCGACTTCTCTTTCCATTGCAGATGACGGCCGCTTGCAGAAGGCAAGCAATCCTTCCTGAATCGCGGATACGTTGACCAGCTCCCAGCCCATTGTTCCCTGTTCGTTGAGAAGTGTTTCCACCTCTTCATCATCAATATATTTATCCCCGAGTAGCCCGTCCTTCCGAAATTCGAAAAGTATGGTCCTATATTGCCATTGCACGTTCTGCTCCCTATTTTTTATCAACGAGTTCATCGTCTTTAAACACTCCCTTAACCACCCGACCATCCGCATATTTCAGGGTGCCATTACCGTTTCGACGGCCGGATTTGAACCGTCCTTCAAAAATTGTCCCATCGGCGGAGATGAGTGTTCCGCGTCCATCCGGCAGATCATTTTTAAAGGAACCGGTATATTTTTTTCCATCCTTATAGGTCAAAGTTCCCTGACCGTCAAAAAGCCCATCGGAAAATTCACCTTCATATCTACTGCCGTCAGGAAAAACGTACACTCCTGAGCCGGAAAAAACATCCCGGGAAAACATTCCCTCATAGGAGGAGCCGTCCGGATAGACAGACTTTCCCCTGCCTTCGCGTTTACCATCTTTAAAGGTCCCGCTATACGTACGGCCATCAGCATAATAATAGATGCCTTCACCTTCCATTTTTCCGTTTTTAAACATGCCCTGGTAGCGAGACGAATCCGGCAGTACTATACTTGTTTTACCACTGAAGGTGCGGGCTTTATCCTGGCCGCTATAGAGAATATGGTTATCAAAGAAAAGCCGGCCCGTAGTCGGGGCAGCTGCCGGTTCCCGCTCAACCACGAGAATCTCCTCGGTTATTTCCCCGGGATTTTCCTTTACGGCAGCAGCAGATTCATCCTGCGTAGGGGGTTTATTTTCTGCAACCGCCGCCCCTGTTCCGGTTTCATCCGTCTGCTGTGCAGTCGATTCCTGAGCAGGCACCGTACCGGCTGCAGCAGCATCCTCTGCCCCGCTGCCTTCAGGTTCCATTACCACTTCAGGGGGTGGAATGACAGGTTCGCCATCAACAAACATACCGACAAAATAACTGCCGTCAGGATGGTCCATTCTTCCCTGACCATCGGGTTTACCATGGTTGAACTCTCCCTCATAAATATTGCCGTCCGGATAGACCATTTTACCCCTGACCGAGCGGACACCGGAAATCCACTGCCCCTCAAAGCTGGAACCGTCGCCATATATCATAACACCCTGCCCTTCGGGCTGGCCGTTGAGGAATTCACCTGTATATTTACGCCCGTCTTCGGGCCATATCATGGTCCCGGTACCGGTTATGGATCCGGCTGAAAATTGTCCTGTATATTTACGACCACCCTTGTACTCAAGCACTCCCTGACCGTCGTAGAGATCCTTATGGAACTGCCCTTCATAGCGGCTGCCATCAGGCATTTCCAGTATTCCTTCCCCTTCCCGGACCGAACCTTTATAGCCGCCGGTATAAACGGTGCCGTCAAGGTAGCGCCGGACCCCCTGTCCATCCGGCTGCCCATCCCGAAAGGTGCCCTCAAAAGAACTGCCGTCTGGCATACGCATTTTACCCTGTCCGTGCAGGACATTGTTACGAAAATCACCGGTGTATTCGCGTCCGTCCGGATAAAGCAGAGAACCGTGCCCATTATATCGTCCCAGGGAAAATTCTCCGACATACTGCATGCCGTCAGGCTTGGTCAAGGTGCCTTTACCGTCTATCACACCATTATGAAAGGTGCCTGTATATCTCCGGCCATCGGGACCGACAAGTGTACCGCTGCCGTTAAAGCGGCCCCTGACAAACTCGCCGGTATAGTGCAGGCCGTCCGGATAAACGAGATCCCCTTTTCCCCAGAGAAAACCATTTTTAAACTCTCCTTCATACACACGTCCATCCTGGCTTTCCATCTTGCCGGGTCCATTTTTGCAGTCTCCCTGCAGGCAGGCGCCATAACTGTTCAATGGTAACAAAATGGCCAGGGCAACAACTGCCGGTATCTTATTGTGCATTCCTTTTTTCCTGTTCATGCTCTTTAAAAATAGTGCGAATTTCATCGCCGATTATCTCCAGACCCAGGCGAACGTCCTCTTCATCCTGGGAGTATGTAATCCGGATACACTCATCAATATGGGGCCAGCCATCATCAATACCCGGGAAAAAATAATCTCCGGAGACCACCAGCACCTTACGTTTTTTGAGTCGATCATAGAGCTCACGGCTGGTTACCGGCAGGTCACGAAACCAGATCCAGAGAAACATGGCCCCTTCAGGAACGTGAATTCGATAGTCTATACCAATAAAAAATTTCCTGACACAGGCAACCGCTTTTTCCATCTTCTGCCGGTAAAAAGGTTGAATGACCTCCCGGCTCAAGCGGATGATTTCCCTGTTGCGGACGATTTCCGTTACCAGCATTGCACCAAAACTGCTCGGAGCAAGATTTAAAACAGCATTGATCCCGGAAAGCTGAGCAATAATTTTTTCAGGTCCGATCATAATGCCCGTCCGCACGGCCGGCAGTCCGAATTTGGACAGACTCATGCAGACAATAACATTTTCGTTCCAGAATGGTGTGGCATCCGTATAGATAATACCGGGAAACGGTACCCCGTAAGCATTGTCCAAAATAAGGGGAATATCATGTTCCTCTGCCAGCCTTGCCAGTTGCCGCACCTCGTCGTCGGTCAAAACATTACCAGTGGGATTAGTCGGCCGTGAGACACAGACAGCACCAATTTCATCGGTGATCCTGACTGCGTCAAAATCTACCCGGTACTTAAAAAGATCATCATCTATAAATTCTATCTTCGGGCGAACCGTTGTAAAAAAATCATCGGTCAACCCTAAATCCGCATATCCGATATACTCCGGTGCAACCGGCAGGAGAATCTTTTTTTTCCTGCCTCCGGAAAAGGACCCGGCAAGCATATTAAAGAGCAGAAAAAAACCACCCTGGCTGCCATTGGTTAAACAAATATTTTCAGGACCGAGAGACCAGCCGTATTCATCCTTGAGCATTTCCGCCAGGGTACACAGAAATTCATTTTCTCCCCTTGGCGGATCATAAATTCCTATCAGTTTTCTGAAAACGGCCGGGTCATCGGCAATTGCCTGCAGGCGTCGGCGCAGGACATCCTGGACCTCGGGTACATGGCCGGGATTTCCCCCACCCATCATGATCATCCCTCCGGAAGCAAGGGCATTACCAAGATCATCCATCAGAGACAGGATGCCGGATCCGGTTGCAAAGCGCTCTCCAAATAACGATAAATTACTCATCTTCATTGCTATGAATTATAAAAGTTAATCTTATTCGTTGACAGTTAATGCCTGTCCAGAAATGATAATTTTTTTCCGAGTTCAAGGAGCATGGAAAAACAAAAAGCGCAGCATATTTGGCATATGTGAGCATTTTTTTTTCGTAGCGACGCAGAAATCGGGCAAGGTAAGCGAGCTCGCGAGACTCCGAAATGCCATTTATGGACAGGCAATAGTTATAGACGTCCTCTTTTACTCAACTTTCTATCCTACCTGAATTCAAATGTCATTTTTACTGATTTTTTTATAATCAATGTTCAGTTTTTCTTGATTTATTAACATAGTTTATGATTGTATAAAATTAGTAATAAATTTAAAAGTTTGAACTTTTCAGATTAATCATAAACCGGAGAAATTTAAATGAGTATTCGTATTCGATTTTTAATCTTAATAGGCGTACTCAGCCTGTTGGCAACTATCGGCATTGCATTTGCCAGTTACCAGTTCAGTCTGCACAACGCGGTGGAAGAAGCTAAATCCAAGGGACATATTGTCTTTGACTATCTCGATTCCTCGCGAAGTTACTTTAAAACGCATATGCGGCCGAAAGTCTTTGAGATTATACCCCAGGGAGAATTCATACCTGAACTCATCTCCAGTTTTACCCTGACCCGCGGCGTCTCGGATGAATTTCATAAAAAGAATCCCGATTATGTCTTTAAGCAGGCAACAATTGATCCACTTCATCTTGACAACAAGGCTGACCAGGATGACTTGAAAATTATTGAAACTTTTAAAAATGATCCAAACAAAACTTTTGATGAGGGTACGATTACAAGAAAAGGGCAATCTTACTATTTCTTTGCAAAACCTATCAAAATTAATTCTCCGAACTGTCTTCGCTGTCATGGCGACCCGGCAACTGCTCCCCCTGAGCAGATTGACATGTATGGTTCCGATCATGGGTATAACTGGAAACTCGGTGATATTGCTTCAGCATATATTGTCTACGTTCCCCTGCAGCAGGCCATTGCCCAGGCAAAAAAATCAGCCATTAACCTGGTGGCCATCGGTGCAGGCGCCATCCTGGTTATGATGCTGATCCTCTGGATTTTCTTCAGCATGTATGTCATTAAACCGATCACCATGCTTGAACAGCGTGCAACGGAAATCAGCCTTGGCAAGAATCTCTCCGAACCCATTGCAACTCCTTCAAACGATGAAATCGGTTCACTGGGACGATCTGTTGACCGGCTACGCATCAGTGTTGAAAAGATGTTGCATCGCTTCAAAAAATAATTTCAATCCCTCCCATTGGCTGTCGGTCGCTTCCTCCCGACCGGCAGCCGATGTAATCCTCAGACGGTAAGTGCTTCATTAACCACACTCTTGATATGATAACACGTCGGAATGTAAACGTTGCAGGAACACCCTGCTGTGCGTGATCAAGGCCCCTGATAATACCCCTGTATATCAGGGGACTTGAGCGCGTGCAGCAGGGCGTTCCTGAAACGCTTACAAGTAAAAAGGCCGTGTCGGGTACCGACACGGCCTTTTTACTTTGGATTGCAGATACACATATTCTACATAATTTTCTCAACATTGGAGATAAAATCTTTTTCCAGTTCCGGGTCTCCGATCTCTTTGGCAAGCAGAGTGGCAAGTTCGGATAAACGGGCAGGAACCTCCGGACCGGCCGCCTTCCACTTATTAATGTAGTCCTGTATTATCATGCCGGCAATAGGGCCGATTGCCCCGGCCAGAGCATCCTCGATCTTCTCATAAAAAGGCTGCAGTTCCATGCTGCCGGCATTATCTTCCACCTGCACGGCGACATCCTGTTCCAGCATTTCTTCAGGCTCAGGGGAATGCACCCCCCGCTGCAGCTCGTCCTGAATATCTGCAACCAGCATGGCGGCAGTAGTGGCAACAAGAGAGCAATTTGCATGGGCCTCACAGATGGTCAACAGAACAGCTCCGGTATCAAGCGGCATACCTACCACCGTGTACTTGTCAAAACGAAAATGGACTGACTTAATACTCAAATTGCTCATCGACCCCATCTGAATCAAACGGACAAGGTGAATCCCGACTGTCTGCAAAAGATCCTCGGACAGATTGGGATGAAGGTCCTTGCAGAGAGGTCCTTCTTTCTTATCAAAGATACAAGACCCTTTAACACCGGGGATAACGGAAATTTCATTCAGCAATTTTCTCATGGCAGCTCTATTATGCTATTGTTTGGCCAAGGCCGGACGCAGCCTTGCTGTTACATCTGATATTGAAGCATGCTCATCGAGAAGCAAACCAATAATCATTCCCGAACCAGGTATAATCAACAGTTCTTCATTATTTTCCATCATCAGTCGAATGCGATGAGGTCCTTTGACATCAAGACTCTTGCGTATTTGAATACCACTTACAATACAGTAGGTGATAAAATCACCGATCTTTTGATTTCTGGAAGACTGGGTTATCATTTTACCCTGCCGATTAAGCAGGTAATAATGTTTGACCCCGGCAATATCAACAATGGTTTCAATCAACCGTTTTAATGCCGGATTCGCTTGAATCTTATCAGCCCCTGCCGGACCATTTTTCATCTTCATAGTCTTGTTTTTGTCTTTTTCTTCATCAATTCGCGTTGCTGCATTGAGCAGCAGATGAGCAAGAGGCTGGGTAATACGATGCAGTCTGTCTTCAGCCTCTGTTACCTTAAATGTGGGATTTTTCAATGACAGCAGAATGTAAACAGCCTCCTGACCAACAACATCCTCATATTCGGCGTCAATCAGATCTCCTTCCTCAAAGAAGAAACTGCCACTCACCTTGCCGCAGGCAACCCGCAGGGTACAATTCTTGCGCTCCTGTTCAAGCATTTGCAGAAAGGATGCCAGAGATACGCCGCCGATATGCCCGTCAACCGGTGTATTTTCAGTCTGTGTCATAATTTTTCAAACAATTAACAAAGAAGTACTCCTGCTGCAGAAGTACAGTTACATTTATTATTAGTGGTATAATATCACGCAACGTCTGGTTTTGAAAATTAATTTTCGAATAAATTGTTTTTAGACACATCCTTGCCCCGGTGGACGGTTCAAAGCAGAATCTTTTTGTTCCACAGAGGTAGTCGACAAATAATTTTTTAGACAATATCAACCTGTTACACCATTATTCGTTTCAACCACTGGCGGAAACGCCCCAAACAACCTTCAAGACTAAAATATAAATTACTCGATAAAATTCTCTTTTGTACCGGCCAGATCATCCTTACTGCCAAAAAGAGTTATAATATCACCATCCTTGAAATCCGTACTCCCCCTGGGAATAATAATGATCCCGTCACGTTCCACGGAAATCACATTGACTGAAGGCGGCAGTGTCAGCTCCTTCAAGACCCTGCCGACAGCATGGTCTCCCGCCCGCAGGCGAAACTCAATAAAGCCGTTAAATTTTTCCCGGCGCAGGCTTGTCTGCTGCTCCAGCAACTGCCCGCGTTGTTTCCTGACAATTCCCACATCATAGGCTCGCAGGATATCGCTGCGGCTGATTAATCCCAGTAATGTGCCACTGCCGTCACGACTTACAACAGGCAGCCGGGCAAGATCCCGGGGGGCCATCTTTTGAATAGCCGACCAGATTGCCTCATCCGAGTATACCGTTATCGGATCCCTTACGGCAACATCTTCAACATGCAGTCCCCTCAGGTTGACGGCGGACTGGGAGAGAGATTTTTCCATATCCTGCAGCGTTACAATCCCCCAGAGTTTTCCCTGCTCATCAAGAACCGGAAAACCCAGCAAGTTGGTCTCCTGAAACTGCTGGTACAGTTCAGCAAGGGTTTGTTGCTTATTAATGGTGATAGGGGCCTCATTCATAACCTCCCCTATCTGCACACCCTGCATGATATCCATGTCTCGCCCCTGGGAGAAATGAATGCCGCGGCGGGTAAGTTTAATTGTATAAATAGACTCCGGAAACAGGGCCTGGGCAAGATAAGAGGCGGTTACCGCTGCAACCATCAGCGGTAAAATCAGGGAATAATCATTGCTCATTTCAAAAACAATGAGCATTGCCGTAAGCGGGGCACGGGCACAGGCCGCAAAAACCGCTGCCATTCCAACCAGGGCATAGGCACCGGCCGGACCGGCAATCTCGGGCTGCCAGGCTGCAAACAGAAAGCCCATTGCCCCACCAAGCATGGCACCGGTAAAAAGCGCTGGTGCAAATACACCGCCGGAGTTACCGGACCCCAGGGTAAATGAGGTAGCCAGTGGTTTTAAAACGATCAGCATGGCAAGGAGCCAGAAGTCCACCGAGCCGTGCAGGGCCTGTTCAATAAAAGTAAATCCAGAGCCATAGACATGGGGAATATTTTCAATAAGCGGCATCCCGAGTTGAAATGCAGTCACATCGGTAAAACCGATCCCCGGTAGATGCAGATAAAAAAAACCAAGAAGCCCGAGAAGCAGGGCACCCACAGCAGGTTTCAAGGCCAGAGGAAATTTCCAGTCATCAAAAATATCCTCAAACCAGGCCAGCATTCTGATAAACATTACGCCGACAACAGCAGCAACCAGCCCCAGCAACAGATAAAACAACAGGGTAATCGGGGAGTGCAGAATATATGTGGGCACAGTAAAGGCAGGGCGGTCACCGAGAAACATCTGACTGACAATGGAGGCGGATACTGCCGAAATGACCACATTGCCGAACATCCTCACCTGCAGTCCACTCATCAACACTTCGACGGCAAATGCAACACCGGCAATGGGGGCATTAAAAGTAGCGGCAATTCCGGCAGCTGCCCCGCAGGCGACAAGATTCTTTATTCGGTCATCGGAGAGATGCAGAAGCTGGCCGAGGGCAGAACCAAGCGCAGAACCGACCTGGACAATCGGCCCCTCACGACCGGCTGAACCACCGGTGCCGATACACAGAGCCGAGGCAAGAATCTTGGCCAGCGCAACCCGTGGTCGAATGCGACCACCCCGGAGAACCAATGCCTGCATAACCTCGGGGACACCATGCCCCTTTGCTTCACGGGCAAACCAGGCAATCAGAGGCCCCACCAGCAGAGCTCCGGCCACCGGGACAACCACATAACTCCAGAGGCCGAGATGGGGAAAGAGGAATTGAACCGCACCGTAGGAACGATTCTGAATCAGGGCAATAAGATGAATAAAGAAAACAGCTGCAAAGCCGGTGGATGCTCCGATAAGCGTGGAAAGAATGAGCAGCAGCAACCCTTCCGGCGGCGAAATTCTATCAAGCAGTGCACCGTAGGGATTACGTTTTGTACTCATGAACGATTACAGTTCCGTTTTTTTAGGGTAATCAAAAAACAGCAACTCAGTCTGCAGGTTCTGCACGTCCTGCCAGCGGTCACCGTTAATCCTGCAGGCAACAATACCGCAGGTAGGTACGTTATAAATTTCAACCGGCACCAGCTGGTTGACCAGGCTGGTGAGTTCAGAATTATGACCAATCAGCATAACCCGGGTGTAGGCATTACTGATGCCGGCTATCACATTGAGCAGTCCCGAAACATCCGTGTCATAAACAGCATTATCCAGCCTGATCAAATCTTTGGATACAGCCATACCTCTGCAGAGGCGAGCAGCTGTTTTTCTGGCCCTTTTTGCCGGACTTGCAAGAATAAGATCAGGGGTCATCCCGCGCACCAGCAGCCGTTTTCCCATAACAGGTGCATCTCTCTTTCCCCGCCGATTCAAAGGGCGATCAATATCTGCCAGATCATTTTGTTTCCAACTTGATTTGGCATGTCGACAGAGCAGAAGCTGCTTCATAAAGACCGGACAGATGAGGATGCAAAACTCATAGTTCCAGGGCAAGACATCTCACCCCTGAATGCCGGTATATCAACAAAAGATATTCAGGTCCTGTAATCTGCATTAATTTTCACATAATCATAAGAAAAATCACAGGTAAAAGCCTCCGCACATTCCATACCATCGCGCAAATCCACCGTGACGGTAAACTGTTTCTGCTTCAGCACCTCGGATGCTCTTGCTTCAACCTCTTTACCCAGACCAAGCCCGTCTTCAACCATGACGACCTCATCAAAGGCAATGGAAACCCTGTCAGGCCGGAAATGACAGGCGGAACGGCCAAGTGCGGCAATAATTCTACCCCAGTTTGCATCTTCACCAAAAAATGCCGTTTTTACAAGTGCGGAGTTGGCAATAGTCCGGGCTGCACTGTCGGCACCCTTCCTGTCCCGTGCTCCGACAATACGGATAGTAACCAGTTTGGTCGCCCCTTCTCCGTCTGCGACAATTTTCAGGGCAAGATCTTTAAAAATTTTATGCAGTGCGTCTGCAAAGATTTCCCCGGCCGCGGGATTATCTTCATCAATCCATTCATTTCCGGCAGCACCGTTTGCCATGACCAGTACCATGTCGTTGGTCGAGGTATCGCCATCAACTGTAATCCGGTTAAAAGATTGTTCTACACCGCCTGCAACCGCCGCCTTCAGGACCGGGAAAACCACCTGGGCATCAGTTACCACAAAACAGAGCATGGTGGCCATATTGGGCATAATCATGCCTGATCCCTTGGCAACCCCGAGCAGTCTGACCTCAGTACCGCCGACATCAATAACGGCAGAGGATATTTTGGCTCTGGTATCGGTAGTCATAATTGCATGGGCAAGATCGTCAAAACCCTCAGCCGACAGCTGATCCACAAGCCCGGGCATCGCTGCTGCAAAAGGTTCTGCAACAAGGGGTTCACCAATCACACCGGTGGAGGCAACCTGAACCAGTTTTTCATCAATTCCCAGGGCAGCAGCGGCCATGGCTCCGGTGGCAAGAGCTATTTCCATCCCCTGAGCACCTGAGCAGGCATTGGCATTACCGCTGTTGACCAGTACAGCCTGGGCCTTTCCCTGACGTAACCGCTCCATATCTATGATAACGGGCGCCGCCTTGACCTGATTTGTCGTAAACATACCGGCTGTGACAGCAGGGACCTCGGAGTAAATCAGTCCCAGATCCAGTCGATCCGGGTAGCGGATGCCCGCCTTAACTGCGGCGGCAGAAAAACCTTTAACCTTCATGGAAAACTCTATTATTCAGTTTGAAATAACGTTAAAGCACAACAAGCCGTACACTATTTCTGTATATATCATAGAGTTCCATTTATGTATAGCGGATATGGCAATTGAACAATATGAAACTATTTTCTTGACCACCCAACAAGAGTGTGCAACAGTTTCAGGGTAAGTGATCAGGGGCACCGCATCTTCGCACGGTCGCGACTGGCCGCATAGAGGGGCTATAGCGACCAGTCGCGCCTGCACGAATCTACGGCCCCCCTGATCACTTACAGGTTTTACGGTAGATGAAAACAAATACTTACAAATCCTGTGACCAGTTACGTTTCAGGTACTCCGTCATCTTTTTGTCACCGGGAGAATACAGACATCCTGCCCCCTGGTGCCGTGATCTTTCTTACAGGAAAGCAAGACAATGGAACATGTTAGCTGGATAATGACCTCATTGCTTTTCATCGCTGATTTTGCCATTCGGGTTGGTCTCTCCCTGCGGGTTATAATGCGGAAACGAGCTGCAAGCGTTTCCCTGGCCTGGCTGGTCGTCATCCTGCTCCTCCCCTTTGCCGGAGCACTTATCTACCTGCTCTTCGGGGAAAACCGCCTTGGGGACAACAGGGCCAAACGAGCTGCTGCCAACATTACCTTCCTGGCCCAATGGGCGGATAAACTCAAACAAAGATCAAACGTTGACTGGGAAAAAATAAATCCCGAATGTCTCCCCATCCACAGTCTGATAGATTCTATTTTTCAGATCCCGGCCATGCAGGATAATGACCTGCAGCTCATCGACGAGTCAAATCTTTTTTTTAACAACCTGCTTGATGATATTCACCATGCCGGCACCTTCTGTTATCTTCAATTCTACATCATGTCCGAAGGGGGGTATGTCGACAAGGTGATAGACTCCTTGATTCAGGCCGCATCCAGGGGTGTTTCCTGCAGGCTGCTTCTTGATTCCATCGGCAGTAAAAAGTTCCTCGCCGGTCCGGTTCCGGACAGAATGCGTGCAGCCGGAATTGAAGTCATTGAGGTCCTGCCCGCCGGGATCTTCCGCTACCTGTTTGTCCGTGTTGACCTGAGAAATCACCGGAAAATGATCATTATCGACTCGGAAATCGCCTATACCGGCAGCCAGAATCTGGTTGATCCAAGGTATTTCAAACAGGAAAGCGGCGTCGGCCAGTGGAAGGATTCCATGGTCCGAATCAGAGGACCTTTAATTGAGGTTATGATAGCTGCGTTTCTCTATGACTGGACGTTGGAAACCGGTGTCTCCATTGATACCCTTATTGAAAAAAACGTGCTGTTTTCCCCAAAATCAGCCGGAAAAGCTGCTGTCCAGCTGGTCCCGTCCGGTCCCGGTTTTCAGGATAATGCAATCCATGATCTGCTGCTGACAACGATATATGCCGCCCGTACGGAACTCATCCTGACAACGCCTTATTTCGTCCCCGACAATGCCATTCTTTCAGCCCTGAAGTCAGCAGCAGGCCGCGGAGTAAACGTAACTGTCATTGTACCGGAGAAAAACGACTCAAAACTTGTTCACTATGCGAGCCGGGCCATGTTTGAAGAACTTATCCGGGCCGGTGTCCATATAATGCTCTTTACCGAAGGGCTGCTCCATTCAAAAACAATTACCGTTGATAATGATTTCTGCCTGTTTGGCTCCGTCAACCTTGACATGCGCTCTTTCTGGCTGAACTTTGAGTTAACCCTTTTTATTTATGATCAGGAATTCACAGCCCGACTGCGCGACCTGCAACAGCAATATATCAGGGGGGCATATCCGCTTGATTATGAGACCTATCAACAGAGATCATTCGGCCAGCGCTTTAAGGAAAACACAGCCCTGCTGGTCGGACCTCTTCTGTAATACGGTTTACAACCAAAACCTGATACCTGCTTCCCGGCCATGACCAGAATACTCCTTATCAGTGATATTCACGGCAACTACCCTGCCCTGCAGGCAGTTGCTGAAGAGGCGGACATTACACGCTGTGATTATATCTTCAACTGCGGCGACTGCACCGTATATGCTCCTTTTGCAAATCAGGTACTGAACTGGCTGACTGAGCATGGGGCTGTTTCCATTCGCGGCAACACGGACGACAAGGTGGTTAAACTGCTCAAGGGGAAGACATTTAAAAAGCCGGGTAAAGCTGAAAAAAGAATCATGTATACCCATACCGCAGAAGCCCTTACCAGACAGAATCAATCAATTCTAAAAGGACTTAAAAAGAAAAAAACAGTTACCGTCGACAACAGATCTATTGGTCTGTTTCACGGCAGTCCGGCCAGACACACCGAGTTTTTATTTGCCGACAGCCCAGATGAGCGTTTCCGGCAACTTGCCCGGGAAAGTGAGGCTGATATCATTGTTACCGGACATTCACACACTCCGTATCATAAAATAACAGCCGAAACTCATTTCATCAACCCCGGCTCTGTCGGTCGGATGTTCGACGGCATTCCCCTGGCATCCTTTGCAGTCCTGAACCTCGGCAAAAAAAAAGTGCAGGTCCAGTTGTGCAGGTGTGCGTACGATGTAGAAAAGGTAGTTGCGAGGCTGAAGGAAACCGGATTACCGGATATATACGCAGAGATGTACCGTCAGGGGAAAAAATTAAATTGAAAGGACGGAAGTGTTATCATGTCAAGAGTGTAGTTAATGAAGCGCTTACGGACTGAGGGTTGCCGTACCTCATGAGCGGCGCAGAGCTTCCACTCCATTAAAAAGCCGGTTTACCTCTTAAGAGGCAAACCGGCTTTTTTGTTCTGCAAATGCTGCTTGTACTGTCAGGGTAACCGTACACCGGGAGTGCTCTTCCCTTGATAGTACCGCCAGCCTGTAATCGTTGACCTGTCAGGCACAGCCGCCGGCCATATCAATCAGGAATTCTTTATAGGGCCAGTCCTTAATACCGCCCTTTAAAATAAAAAGTTCATCCTCGTCCACATCCTGATCCAACAGGTATTGATAGGCTCGTTTAGAGGCGGAACTTCCCCGCGGTCCAACTATGATAATCGGATTACCCGTCTTCTCGTACATGTTGACGACTTTGTCCAGCCGCTGCTGGCTGGCATTGCTCTTGACAGGATAGGCAGCAGTTTCAATAGCCGAATAAAAATGATGTTTCTTAAACTCATTGGGTTTCTGAATATCTGCAATAACAAGCCGTTTGTTGTTGTCAAACATGGTTTTCAGTTCATCGGCCGCCATATAGTTAATATCGGCAGCCAAGGCCGCCACAGTATAAAACAAACAGAATATTGGTACCATGAAAAACGCTTTATTCAACATATAATCCTCCCTAAATAATTACCGAACAGTTCAAAGGCGTTCTTCTGCAGCCATAAACAACAAATTGGATAAATTTGCAGGAACTGTCGCTTTTTTTATTACTATAGTCGCAGGAAAAGAGTATTGCAAATTTTACTCATTATTTTTTAAAAATCGTCGGCCATAACCAATTATATAACTTACACTTTTATAAATTAAACACGACTCTTGACCACCACGAGGTAGCACTTGCTGGTCGACACTGGGACCACCCTCAATCAAGAGTGATTTCCATTTTCAAATGAGTATGGTATATAAAGTTTAAAGGTTACATTTTAATAATTTACCATTTCAGGAGTAGCCATGGCCGCAAAATCAAATTCCGAGAAAAAAAAAGATTCCTCACCTGAAATCAAAACTTCTGTTCCTACGCCTAAACTTTCCTCTGTTATCGACGAAGCCCTGAACCGAATCGGCAAGAATATCGACCAAATCGACCATCCGGGTGAAGGGTGGAAAAAAATCCGCAAAGTTCTTCGAAAAAAAGACAAAAATAAAATTCTCCGCACTGCTCTGGAAAAATACTCCAATTCAGAAGAACTCACGCCTTTCCAGGCAGAACTTATCAAACTGCAGCGCCATCTTGAGAGAACCGGTAAAAAGATGATCATTCTCTTTGACGGTCGAGATGCCTCCGGTAAAGGCGGGACCATCAGACGTACCACCCGTTACATGAACGAAAAGCATTACCGGGTAGTTGCCCTTGGCAAACCAAGCGAGGACCAGCGGACGGAACTGCATATGAAACGCTATATTGAACAGTTTCCCCGCTCAGGAGAAATAGTTCTGTTTGACCGTTCCTGGTACAACAGAGCTATGGTGGAACCGGTGATGGGATTCTGCACAAAGGAGCAGTATAAACGATTCATGAAAAAGGTAGCCAGCTATGAAAAAAATTTCATAGACGACGGCAAAACCGTTCTCCTCAAACTCTACTTTTCAGTTTCTAAAGATGAACAGGCCAATCGTTTTGAACGACGAAAAAATGACCCGCTCCGTCAGTGGAAACTCAGTGAAGTAGACCTGCAGGCTCAGGAGTTATGGGATGATTTTACAGAAATGAAGTACAGGCTCCTGAAAAAAACCCATTCTTCCTTTGCCAAGTGGTATATCGTCAAATCAGATGATAAACATCAGGCCAGACTCAATACCATGAAGTTGATTCTCAGTTCGACAAAGTATATCGGACGCAGCCGGACATTGAATTTTACGCCTGATCCAAAAATTATTATTCCCGGAAACCGGGAACTGAAAAACATGGATAAGCAACGCAAAAAATTTGGTAAATTTCTCTCGTAAAAACCGATTCCAGAAAAACTGTTCACTACTGTTAAGGAGGGCCTGATGGCTGAAAAAAGAAAAAAGAAGAAAAAAACAACGAAAAATGCGTCCTGTCCTCTCAAGGTCAAGCTCCTTGAGGGGACAGCGATGAAAAATATCACAAAAAAAGAAAAAAATGACCGCTGTGCCATCTGGGTGAAGTCTGCAACCCTTGAGTACGAAATTGAGCTGAAAAACATGCAGATCGAGCTCATGAAACTGCAGAAGCACATGAAGGCAAGCGGCATGCGAATCCTGGCCATCTTTGAAGGACGTGATGCGGCCGGTAAGGGGGGAACCATAAAACGGATCACCGCCTTTCTCAATCCTCGTAATACACGGGTCGTTGCCCTGTCAAAGCCCAGTGATACCGAGGTCACGCAGTGGTATTTCCAGCGTTACACTCCCCACCTGCCGGCTGCCGGCGAACTGGTTCTCTTTGACCGCTCCTGGTACAACCGGGCCATGGTTGAACCGGTTATGAGTTTCTGCACCGATGAGCAGCACAAACGCTTTTTAAAAGATGTTCCGCTCTTCGAACAGATGCTGGTAAAAGACGGCATCAAACTGTTTAAATTTTATTTTTCCGTTTCCAAAAATGAACAGGCCAGCCGTTTTGAATCCCGCAAACTCGACCCGCTCAAACAGTATAAACTCTCACCGGTGGACAACCTGGCCCAGCAGCTCTGGGACAAGTACAGCGTCAAAAAATTCCAGATGCTCAATGAAACCAACCGCTCTCTAACCCCCTGGACGATCATTCGCTCGGACAATAAAAAAAGGGCTCGAATTAACTGCATGAAGCACATCCTTTCCAGCGTAGAGTATGAAGGAAAACTGAAAGCTGATCAGCTGACTCCGGACCCTGAAATCGTCATCTCCGGTATTGAGGAGATCAAACATATGGAAAAGCACCTGTTCAAGCCCAAAGAACTCAGAGGCTGAACTTAGGGTGCAATCAAAAATAACTTCGCATTCTGCCTTAGTGCGCACCATGATGAACTGAGCTTTATGGGTCATCAGAGAAAAAAAGCCGGGTTGGCCTGGAAAGGCAACCCGGCTTTTCTGTGGACTGAGTTTCATAACCGCCCCCCTGAGAACAGTTTTGCTGCAGGATTTCTTCCGACAAGATAACGAATACTACAAACACTCTTAACTCTCTTGAATTCTATGCTATTATCTCCCTATCAGACAAACTGATTATATTTTTCACTTGTAGTTTTAAAGGTTCAATGGTTCAATATTTATACAAGAATCGAGATTCATATTCTAGGTCAGTCTGACAAGGAGGCCCACCATGGCTATCTCTACCAGTTCGCTCAAATTTGATGCCAGACCGGATCGTATTGACCTGCGTGACAGAGCATATCTTCCTCCCCTTGATTTAGTTGCTGAAAAATGGCCTCGACCGAACCAGCTTGAACAACGCCTTCCGGAATACATTGCCGCCGACATGATTCTTGACCAGGGGTCAGAGGGCGCATGTACAGGATTCGGCCTGGCTCCTACAATTAATTATCTTCTCTTCTTAAGGGATATTAATGCCCAACGTCCCAAAAAATTAACCCGGGTCAGCCCGCGCATGCTGTATCATCTGGCACGATTTTATGATGAATGGCCGCGGGAAGATTACGAGGGGTCCAGCTGCCGTGGAGCAATTAAGGGCTGGCATAAACATGGGGTCTGCAGTGACGACCTGTGGAAATACCAGGATGAAAATGGCAACGTCGTCTTTATCAGGCCGCAGGAGTCATGGGCCGAAGATGCCGCCCATGGCTCATTTGACAACGATGTCAATGTGGTCGGTCAGACAATAGAGAGAATACTGGGCAGGAAGCTTCGCTATCCGGTGGAAAACCTGCAATACTGAATTCCACAGGTTTACAATGAATCAACACCAGGAAAAGGCCATGATGATAAAAATGATCCCGCTGCCGATACTGTTGGCAGTATTTTTAACCGGCGGACAACTGAGTGTTAACGCTGGAGAACTGCGTCCTTTTGTACTTCCAAGCACGACACAGCAGCAAAGTGCTCCAGCCCGGACATATCAGAGGGCTCAAAGACCGGCACCGGCAGTTCCGGCCGTCTATCAAAAGTTTGCAGATGACGTCGCAGACATGTCTCAGGGACAAAAAAACAAATTAAAAGCCAGGTACCGTAAACTGCTGACACAGGCGGAAAAAAAAGGTAACCAGGTGGAAATAACCTATTATAACGAGCTGCTGACAATTCTTGACAGGAATCAATAGAGGACGCATGAATACCGAATCAACAGTAAAGAACTGTGTCCAGCACGTCTTTATCCTCTTTTTTATCGGAATATTTTTGTCCGTACCGATTGCATCCATGGCTGAAGACAACCTGTCGACTTCCCCGGATCCGAATCTTCAGCTAACAGCAGACCGAACTCAGCCTGCCGATGAAAAGGAGATGGATAAATTTGACTATAATCAATTACCGGAAAGTGAACAGATACAGGTGGAGAAACAGGCTGATCAGGAAAAACAGCAAACTGAAACTGAAACCAAGAACATACGGCACCCGGGATCCATTGCCGATGAGCTGACCTTACGGTTCAGAGAACATCAGGAAATGATACGTTTGTTTGAAGTTCTCATTCTGGCTGTCATGTCAATTCTTTCTCTTGCCGTTGTCTTATGGTACATAAAAAGTTCTAAATCCTGCAATCCCCGAGATATGCTCAACGGCGCCGGACTTGTCCTGGTCATTTTTTCAACCGTTCTGGTCATTATAATTGCCGATGTAGAAGTCCAGCTCACGGCAGCAATGGGGGTTCTGGGTGGTATTGGCGGTTATTTATTCGGCACCATGCGATCATCCCGCACCACGGAGCGGCAGGAACAGGAACCACCCCCTGCCCAGCCTGATGACAAGGATCCGGCTTAGGACTTATTCCCCAATCATTTTTTTGCCTTGTCCAGTTCGTTACCGAGGAGCTGATCAGCTTAATTTCCCGCAGCATTTTTTGTATTTTTTGCCGGATCCGCACGGACAGGGTGCATTACGGCCTACCTTTTCTTCCTGACGACGCACCGTCTTCGGTGTTTTATCCTCAGTGCCTGCCCCGGCTGCTTTCGCCATTTCCAGTTCTTTTTCGCGCTGGCGGCGCTGTTCTTCTTCAAGACGGGCAACTTCATCATCCTGAACGATCTGAACCCGCATAAGGGTACCAACGGTCTGTTCTTTCACCCTCTCGATCATGGACAGAAACAGGTTGTATCCTTCTTTTTTATACTCATCCAATGGGTCCTTCTGCCCATAGCCCCGCAGACCAATCCCCTCTTTCAGGTGGTCCATGTTGAGCAGATGTTCTTTCCAGTGAGTATCAACCATCTGCAGCAGAATCATACGTTCAAGCTGACGCATGGTTTCCGGCCGGTTTCGCTCTTCCTGGGCGCTGTAGGCGTTATCAATCTCAGCCCGCAGTTTATCCCGCAGCGTCTCTGCATCAAGATCCTCCCGGTCCGATTTGTCCCAGTTCAGGGCAATATTGAACATTTCCGCAACCTGGTCATCAAAACTCTGCCAGTCCCAATCTTCCGAGGGAAGACGTTCCTGGACAGTTGCCCCGACAAGACCATCGACCAGATCCTCGATCATATCGACCACGATCTGATGGACATTATCGCTCTTCAATACCTCCCTGCGCTGACCATAGATGACCTCACGCTGCTTGTTCATAACATCGTCATACTCAAGCAGGTGTTTACGAATATCAAAGTTATGCCCCTCCACCTTGCGCTGGGCATTTTCAATAGCCTTGGAGATCATTGAATGTTCAATGGGTTCGTCTTCCTCCATACCAAGTTTATCCATGATGGAGGACAGGCGGCCGGATCCGAAAATCCGCAGCAGGTCATCCTCAAGGGAGAGAAAAAAACGGGAGGAGCCCGGGTCACCCTGTCGACCGGACCGGCCGCGCAGCTGGTTATCAATACGACGGGATTCATGACGACTGGTTCCGAGAATATGCAGGCCGCCCAGTTCCCGTACCTTTTCGCCGAGTTTGATGTCCGTACCACGACCAGCCATATTGGTGGCAATGGTTATTTTCCCCTTCTGACCTGCATCGGCAACAATTTCCGCCTCACGTTCATGCTGTTTGGCATTAAGAACATCATGGGGAATCTTTACTTTTTTCAGCATGTTGGAAATTTTTTCCGACACATCAATGGAGATGGTGCCTACCAGCACCGGCTGTCCTTTTTCATTCAGTTCTTTGATCTCCTGGACAATGGCCCGGTATTTTGCGTCCTGATTTTTGTAGATCACATCGGCAAAATCGTCACGGATCATATCCTGATTCGTGGGGATGATAACAACATCCAGGTTGTAGATCTTCTTAAACTCGGGGGCTTCCGTGTCAGCCGTACCCGTCATACCGGCCAGCTTCTCATACATACGAAAATAATTCTGGAAGGTAATTGAGGCCAGGGTCTGATTTTCCTTCTCAATTTTGACGCCTTCCTTGGCCTCCAGTGCCTGGTGCAGCCCGTCCGAATATCGACGCCCCTCCATGGTCCGACCGGTAAACTCATCAACAATGACAACTTCACCGTTCTTGACGATATAATCCACATCACGCTGGAACAGGACATGTGCTTTCAAAGCCTGGTTGATATGATGCAGCTGATTTATATTTCTGGGGTCATACAGGTTTTCCACCTCGAGTAACTCTTCACCGAGGATTACGCCTTCATCGGTCAGCATGACCTGGCGGGCCTTTTCATCCTTGGTATAATGCTCTTCCTCCTTGAAATTCTTCATGATCCGGTCGACCTTGAGGTACATATCCGTAGACATGTCTGCAGGACCGGAGATGATAAGGGGGGTACGTGCCTCATCAATCAGAATAGAGTCAACCTCATCAACGATGGCAAAATTGAAACCCCGCTGGCAGAAGTCTTCGACATCAAACTTCATATTGTCGCGCAGGTAATCAAAACCAAACTCATTGTTGGTACCATAGGTGACATCGGCAGCATACGCCTCCCGCCGGGCAGTATCATCCATATCATGAATAATGGCACCGGTGGTCAGGCCGAGAAAACTGTATACCTGGCCCATCCACTCAAGATCACGGGCAGCGAGATAATCGTTGACGGTTACAACATGCACACCTTTTCCGGACAGGGCATTGAGATAAACGGCAGCGGTTGAGGTCAGGGTTTTTCCCTCACCGGTTTTCATCTCTGCAATCCGGCCCTGGTGAAGAACAATGGCTCCAATGAGCTGAACATCATAATGCCGTTCGCCAAGAACACGCCTGGCAGCCTCACGGCATACGGCAAAGGCCTCGGGCAGCAGGTCGTCGAGTGACTCCCCGTTGGCCACCCGCTCCCTGAACTCAACAGTCTTCCCTCTGAGTTCGTCATCACTGAGCGGCTCAATAGAAGGTTCCAGATCGTTTATCCGGACAACAATTTTACGCAGCTGCTTAATCTCGCGATCATTCTTACTGCCAAACACCTTGGTTAATGCTTTTCCTATCATTCAATATCTCCACACACGGAACCTGTCGATTCTGCGTAATAAAACAACTCTATCAATAACTATTCAGGTGGGTGCAGAAAACTTGCAAAACCACCCTCCTGAACAGTTACCTCTATCATAATATATTCCAGATCAATGCATCTTCATCACAGTCAGGAAATTTCGGGCACTGCAGACAATCGCTCCAGATCTTGTGGGGCAACTCATTTTTTTCTATATCAACAAAATGCAGCTTCCGGAAAAAACCGGCCTGATAGGTAAGAACAAAGACCTTATCAATCTCAAGGCTCATGGCCTCATCCAGGCAGGAGGAGACCAGTATTTTGCCCACTCCCCTGCCCTGCATATTCTCTGCAACAGCAAGTGAACGTATCTCAGCCAGATTATCCCAGCAGATATGCAGGGCACAGACCCCCTGGATACCATCCTCATCATATACAATGAAATCACGGAGCTGATCATAAAGCGAGCTGATGGAACGGCCAAGGAGCAGTCCTTTACCGGCAAAATTCTGCAGCAGACTGTGGATGTCCTTTACATCGCCCATCCGTGCCGGACGAATATGACCTGTTTCCTGTGCTCTTGTACAAGTATTCATGAGAACTGCGTAGTTTACCTCTTTACCAGTCAACGGTCAAGCGCTCAGGCCCTTGTCCTGCAATATCAACACGATAACAAACATCCTTGTAACGTAACTACTCAGGCCTGTTATGAAAAAGTCGTTAAATAACGGGATGTAACTTCTCAATAGTAAGCGCTCCCTGAACACCCTGCTGCACGCGCTCAAATCCCCAAATATACGGGGGTATTATTGGGAGACAGGCTTTTTTTTAGGGGAGACTGGACTTTTCCTGCCATCCGGTCTCAGTATCTTTATCGGTGACCTGTCAGCGTGTACGGCATGGGAGGCTTTACTCTTGCCGGAAGGGACTGACGGCAGCAAAATAGTCTGTCCGGCCCAGATACCAAGGAGAAACATCCACAAAAAAAGACAAAATGCAACAACGGCAATGCCGGCAACCCCGGTCAGTCCCAGCTGAAAGCGAAACCTTTTGGGGGTCTTTTTTTTTGCTTTGCGGGCTGCAGGTTTCTTTTTTCGTGCCATTACCGGTTACGTAAGCGCTTCAGGAACAGGCTGCAAGCCTGCTCAAGCAAAGATGATACCGTCATCACAGCTTATCCGGAGCGTTCAGCCCCACAAGGTCCAGCCCGTTTGCCAGCACGGTTTTTACCCCTTTGCACAGGCGAAGCCGGGCACCGGTCAGCTGTGCGTCATCTGTGATAACCTTATGTTTATTATAAAAGGAATGAAAAATTCCGGCCAGTTCCATCAGGTAAAAGATAACCCGATGGGGAGCAAGATCCCGTGCTGCGGCAGCAACCATTTCAGGATAGTCTGCCAGGGTTTTGAGCAGTTGATACTCTTCCTGCTCAAGAAGACTGCTGAGATCTACATCGGCCAGTTCCGGAATTGCCACCCCTTTTTCAGCCGCCATGCGCTCGATGGAGCAGAGACGTGCGTGCCCGTACTGAACGTAATACACCGGATTTTCCTGGCTCTGAGCCGTGGCCAGCTCCAGGTCGAATTCCAGCTGGGAATCAGGTTTACGCATGAGAAAGAAAAACCTGAGCGCATCGGTTCCCACCTCGTCAACAAGTTCATCCACGGTGACAAAAGTTGCCTTTCGGGTAGACATCTTCACCTGTTTACCGTCCCGCAGAAGTGTGACAAACTGATGCAGAATCACCGTAACCTTTGAATTATCATAACCAAGGGCTTCAATACCGGCCATGACATCGGGCACAGTGGCAATATGGTCGGCACCAAAGATATCAATCATCCACTCAAAACCGCGCCGGAATTTTTCCCGGTGATAGGCAATATCGGGCAGCCGGTAGGTTGGTTCCCCCGTACTCTTGATTATAACCCGGTCCTTTTCCTGACCAAATTCCGTGGACTTGAACCAGGTGGCATTATCTTTTTCATAGACCAGCCCCTTGGTTTTAAATTCGCTGACGACATCGTCAATCAATCCGTCTTCATACAGGGTGTGCTCATTAAAATAGGAATCAAAGGTGATGCCGATACGTTTCAAGGTGGCATCGATATCAGCAAATATGGCATCTTGGGCACGCCTGCGAAACAGATCAAGCTCGGCATCCTGTAATGTATCTCCAATATCTTCAACCATTGCCCGGGCAATGTCATACAGGTAATCCCCCTGGTATCCATCCTCGGGAAATTCGTTTTCCAGTCCCAGCAACTCACGATAACGGGCCTGCAAAGAGGCACCGAGAACCCGCATCTGCCGTCCGGCATCATTAAAATAGTATTCACGGGTTACATTGTGTCCGGTGGCTGCAAGTAAACGGGCGATAGTATCGCCCAGGATAGCGTTGCGGCCATGTCCGACACTTAATGGTCCGGTGGGATTGGCGCTGACAAACTCCACCATCACCTTCATGTTGTTGCCGATATCAGAGAGACCGAATTGCTCCCCCTGCTTATCAATCGGGGCCAGAACCGTACTCCAGACAGCAGGTTTAAGAAACAGGTTCACAAAACCGGGTCCGGCAATCTCCACCTTCTCCAGCAGGGAATCATCTCCATTGAGCAGTTCAACCAGCCTGCCGGCAACTTCACGGGGATTGCACTTTTCTTTACCGGCAACCACCAGGGCCAGATTCGTTGCATAATCCCCCTGCCCTTCATGACGGGGAACCTCTACATTATAAAGGCCGGCACCGGCATCAGTCCAGAACCCCTGCTGCACGCCACGGTTAAAACAGTTATCTACTAATTCTTTAAGTTGTGATCGTATCATTTATTTTATTTCTACTTTCCGCGTTACTGTTAATTATGCAAACCGGGGGATGCACTTAACTCCGGCACATACCGTATTTTGTGGTTGATGGTGTCTTTTTGGATCGAAGTCTACGCTATCTCCGGCCAACAGCATGCCGGAATGACGGATTTGAAGATAATTCTGATCGTCAGCCCCGAATGCAGTTATCGGGGAGCCAGTCTTTTTACCACCACGTATTAAGAAGTTACGAGTTATCATGAATACAGATCTTGTAAGATATTTCGTAACTGCTCACGGGGTAGGTGATGAGGCTCCTCAAACCATCGTAACCGTCAGGATACACAGTATATATTATGGACGCTTGAGCTAAGTGCATACCCCGGATTATGCAATTTACTGCCTTCGCTGGAATAACGACACATCCGAAAAACAGAGCCTTACAAAGCCGTTATAGTAACCCGGCCCTCAAGGCGATACAGCTTACCGCCTATCACCAATCACCCGCAAGTCCGGGCTCTCCTGCAGGACTAAAAAATGTCAACCGGCTGTTATGGTGCAACTCAGGGCCATCAACCACCAACATACACCCGATTGTTTAAATTACCAAATAAACAGAGTACTTCATAGTTGATGGTGTCCATCCAGGCGGCAATCTCGTCCGCGGTTATCTCATTATCCCCCTGGCAACCAAGCAATACGACCTCCTCACCTGCCAGGACATCAGTAAGGTCGGTAACATCAAGCATGGTCAGGTTCATGGAAATCCTGCCCACCACCGGAACCCGCCGGCCATGCACCAGGGCCTGTGCCGTATTGGATAGAGAGCGAAGATAACCGTCTTCATACCCTGCCGGAATAATAGCTATCCTGGCCGGGCGCTCTGTTGTGAAGATATGACCGTAACCCAGTCCGGTACCTCCGGGGACATCTTTTACCTGAATTATGCGACTGCTGAAACGCATGACAGGTTCCAGACGAGGTTTCCTGCCATTTTCAACGCCCCGCCTGCCGTCCGGATAATACCCGTATAGGGCAATACCGGGTCTGATCATATCACGATGGGAGTCGGGAAAATAAAGGATACCGCCTGAGTTGGCAAGGTGTACCAACAGATTTTCCGGCAGCAGATCCCGCACCGCATCCAGCTTTCGGCAAAACAATTCGGTAATCTCATTGGAGGAATCGGAATCAGGATCATCAGCCATGGGAAAATGAGCCATGATACCGGCTAACTTCAATCCGGGCAGTTCTTGAATCCTCTTGAGCACTGTACCCATGTCTTCAGGCAGACAGCCCTGACGACCCATTCCCGCATCAACTTTAAGATGAAGGTCAATCTCCTGATTATGTTTGACCGCCTGCTCTGACAACACGTTGAGACAGGAGCCGTCAACGACAACCGGTGTCAACCGGTAGGCAAAAAGATCCGCTATTATTTCGGGCAGGATTCCCGCCATCACCAGAACAGGCAGCTCTATACCGTGCCTGCGCAGTTGTACACCTTCAACAGCTTCAGCAACTCCAAAACAATCAACACCTGCTGCAGCCAGGACCTTAGCACACTCAATCATGCCATGCCCGTAAGCGTCCGCCTTAACCATGGCAAGCACTGGTCTCCCGGCAGCCTTTTCCTTGAGCAGGATAAAATTATGACAGAGAGCAGGCAGAGAAATCTCTATCCTGTTCAACGATTCAGGCACGGCGTATCCACTGCAGCCACTGAATCCACCCATGACGACTTGACAGAAACAGGGCCCAGCCAATAGCCATGTACAGGGTGCCGATGACCATACCCGGATCAGTTAATCTGCGCATGGTAATGCCGAACGTCATCATCAAGGCCACCAGCAGCCAGGTTTTCCAGGAATAAACAGCCCCGATACAGGTGTTGTCATCCAGTTCCATGATCCGCTGCAGACTTTTTTTAGCGGTCTTATCCAGCACCAGTAATGATTTAACCGTACCCAGGAGCAGACCGAGGAGAACCAGCCAGCGCGGCATACCGGCACCTATCCAGTTAAATCCGCGTACCATGAGAAGCGTTCCAATGGCTGTCCACAGAAACGGGGCCGCAAACAGGTGTACCGACCTGCTCACCCCGGGTTTGAATGCGTTTAATTTGCTTTGCGAAATACGTCCTCCTAAACGACAATAAGCCCACCCCCTCTCGGGGATGGGCTTATTGCATTTGCGTAAAAACTGAAGTCGCTTACACTTCGGTTACGGTGATGGCCCCTTCCGGGCATACCTCAACGCAGGTTTCGCAACCCAGGCACTCATCAGGCTCTACCGGCTCAGCTTTGCCGTCCACCATTTCGTAAACCTGAGCAGGGCATGCGTTAACGCACTCTTCATCACCTACACATTTGTCTTTATCAACAATAATTTCCCACATGACCCAACCTCCGTAAAATAAATAGTAAGGGATTCACATCCTCGAATCAGCTCCAGTTACAGCACAGTCGTGCAAACGTGCAGCGTGTCTTTCCTCTACTGAACCAATACCTGTTTGTCAAGCCAAAAAAACGGTTTATTTCCATCACTCTATCCAAGCTAACCATGGGTTATAAAAACAAAAACTATACATAAATTTAAAAAAATCAATTGACGTTGCAAAAACTTTCTATTGACCATGCAGCATGGAAAAGAATAGAATAAATGAATACGTGAATCATTAATCAGACTACTAAACAGACTACTCAATTTTAGAATACTTATGACTGCAAAAAAAGTAAAACGTACTCCGGAACAGGGCGAACGGGCCATGGTTGAAGGCATATTAGAGGGCAGTCCCGATGCTGTCGGTGTTGCGGTTATCCGCCTGAACTGCGGTTGCCGCAAAATGGCTGCCGTAAACATTGACGGCGAGCCTGCCAGCAAAATTATCATGTACCGTGATCAGGCAGAGACTATCTGCGAACAGTGTAAAGAGGATAATGGTGATTACATGCGGGTAACGGAACAGTTTATTCACTGGAATACACCGGAACCCGATACGGAAAAAAAGAAAACCATTTCAGCAAAGGTACTGGGGACCACTGAAGAACTTCCTCAATAGTGATTACCTGCGACTGCTCCCAATATATTGGGTTAACTTGTGAAAAAAGGAGAACCTTGCATGGCGGATAAAATCTTTCGTGTCAACATGACCGACCTGAGTACATCAATTGAAGATGTTCCTGCAGACTGGATGGGCCACGGCGGCCGCGGTTTGACATCAACCATTGTAGCGGCAGAGGTTGAGCCAACCTGTCATCCGCTTGGCAGAAACAACAAGCTGGTTATTGCCCCGGGTCTGCTTTCCGGCACAACAGCTGCCAACTCCGGGCGTCTCTCATTCGGGGCAAAGAGTCCCCTTACCGGTACCATTAAAGAGGCAAACTCCGGTGGTACTGCTGCCCAGATGTTGGCCAGGCTCGGCTGCAAGGCAATTATCATTGAGGGAATGCCCAAGGGAGACAGCTGGTACAACCTGCACTGCAGTGCTGATGGCATTACAATAAATGAAGAGACCGAGCTCATCGGTAAGGGTAATTTTGCTGTTATTGAAACCCTTGCCGCCCGTTTAAACGACAGGTTCGGCAGTATTTCCATCGGCCCGGCAGGGGAGATGCAGATGCTGTCAGCCAACCTGTCAATTAAAGATCCCGATTCTCACCTCCGCTCCGGCGGACGCGGCGGCCTGGGGGCAGTTATGGGATCTAAACGGATAAAATTTATCTCCATTGATTCTACTGACGGCAAAGTTGCCCTTGCCGATAAGGATGCCTTCAATGCCGCCAACCGGACCTTTACCAAGGCCCTTGTGGATAATCCCATCAGCCAGGCCCTGGGCCAATACGGTACCAACGTCCTGGTCAACATCATCAACGAGGCCGGCGGCCTGCCCACCCGCAACTTTACCTCGGGCCAGTTTGACGGCCATGAGGAGATCAGCGGCGAAACCATGTACGACACCATTGTCGAACGTGACGGCAAGCCAAAACATAACTGCCATAAGGGCTGCGTCATCCAGTGCTCACAGGTCTACAATGATGCCGATAAAAAATACAAGACCTCGGGTTTTGAGTATGAATCCATCTGGGCCATGGGTGCGGACTGCTGCGTTGACAACCTGGATCTGATTGCCGAGGCTGATCACCTGATGGATGATATCGGCATTGACACCATCGAGACCTCGGTTGCCATGGGCGTTGCCATGGAGGCCGGAGTACTTGCCTTTGGCGACGGAGAAGGCATCTGTCGAATCCTGAAAGAAGACATTGCCTCAGGGACCCCGCTTGGCCGGATTATCGGCTGCGGTGCAGGATCGGTCGGTCGGGCCTACGGAGTCACCAGGGTTCCGGTGGTTAAAAACCAGGCTATTCCCGCCTATGACCCGCGGGCCATCAAGGGAATAGGCATCACCTATGCCACCTCCACCCAGGGCGCGGATCATACCATGGGATATACCATTGCCACCAATATCCTGGGCGTGGGCGGTTCTGTTGATCCGCTCTCCAGAGAAGGACAGGTTGAGCTCTCCCGCAATCTGCAGATTGCCACTGCTGCCATTGACTCCACCGGCATGTGCCTGTTCATTGCCTTTGCAGCCTTAGATGATGAAAAATGTCTGCCGTCTTTAATTGACATGATCAACGCCCGGTTCGGGATCAGCCTCACTGCCGACGACGTAACCAACCTGGGCATGACCATCCTGAAAACCGAGCACGCCTTTAACCTGGCCGCCGGTTTTACCAATAAAGATGACCGGCTGCCTGAATTCTTTTCTGAAGAACCCATTGCCCCGCATAATGTTGTCTGGGATATCTCAGGCGAACAGATCGACACCTTCTGGGATTTTTAATGGAAATAACTGTTAAACTGTTTGCCTATTTTCGGGACGGCCGCTTCAAGGAGGCGGCCTCCCGTTTTTTTGAGCAGGGCACAACCCCGCTGGATGTAATAACTTCGCTGGATATCGACATGGACGACGTAGGTGTGATCATGGTCAACAACCGGCATGCTGCTCCCGATTATTGCCTGCAGCAGGATGATGTGCTGGCAATTTTCCCTGAAATCGGCGGCGGTTGAGCGCCCATAATGGAGTCGGCGCAACACATTGCTGACATTTTCACCCGGAATATAGGTACCATTACCCGAGCACAGCAACTCCGGCTTCAGCAGGCAACCGTTACCGTCATCGGCTGCGGCGGACTGGGCGGCTTTGTTATTGAAGAGCTTGCCCGCCTTGGAATCGGCAACCTGCGTATCTGCGACCCGGACATCTTCACTCCTGCCAATATCAACCGCCAGCTCTATGCACTGAAACAGACCATCGGCCAAAACAAGGCTGATGCTGCTGCCCACCGAATACAATCCATTCACGACCTGACCGATGTACTGGCGCTGACAACTCCATTCCAGGAGTCTGCAGGCCCTCTCTTTACAAATACCGAGGTTGTTGTTGACTGCCTGGACAACGTTACCGGCAGGCGTGAACTGGCAGAACTATGCCAAAGTCATACCGTACCCCTGGTGCATGGTGCCGTTGACCAATGGTACGGCCAGGTTGGTGTCCAGCTTGCCGACGGCCACCTGATTCGCGATCTTTACGGTGATACTGCAGAGATCCGAACCGCTCCTCCTTCAATCCTCGCCTGTACGGTTGCAGTTGTTGCCTCTCTGCAGGCAGCAGAGACCTGCAAAGTACTGCTTGGCATGGATTCCCTGCTGCACAACAACTGGATGAGTATTGACCTGCTGCGCATGACCTTTGAGACAACAGGTCAATAAT
>WFRY01000241.1 GCA_015486315.1 Desulfobulbaceae bacterium | reverse complement strand
TTTGCCCATATGCCGCTGACCCTGGATCTGCAGAAACGTAAAATCTCCAAACGCAGTCACGGAGAAATAGTATCCGTACAATTTTACAGGGAAAAAGGTTTTATCCCCTGGGCCCTATGCAACTTCCTGGCCCTGCTTGGCTGGAATCCGGGAACCGACCAGGAAATTTTCAGCCGTGAAGAGATGATTGAGGTCTTTACCCTGGAACGTATCGGTAAGGTCAACTCGGTTTTCAACTATCAGAAAGGCAATGCCAAATTCTTCACCGACCCGAAGCTGATCTCCATTAACGAACATTATCTGCGAACCATGGACATCAGGGAACTGGCGGACCTGGTTAAACAGGATTTTCTGAAACAGGGTATCTGGGATGATGCCTATGAGGGAGATAAACAGGAATGGTTTCTGACGACATTGGATCTTATCCGGGACAGATTTCATACAATCCGGGATTTTGCGACCCTGGGCAGGGCCTACTTTGCCGAGGATTACACGGTGGAGGCCAAACCGCTGAAAAAAAATATTCTCAAGCATCCCGACCTGAAGACCTGGTTGCCCACGCTCTCGAACCGTTTCGCAGATCTGGCTGATTTCAACAAGGAGACGACAGAGGCTGCTGCCCGGGAACTGGCCACCGAGCTTGACATCAAACCCGGCATTCTGATCAACGGCATGCGCACCGCCCTGACCGGCCAGCTTGCCGGCCCGGGTATGTTTGATATCCTGACAGCGCTGGGAAAAGACCGGGTGGTCAACAGGCTCAAAAATATTGAGCACCTGTACAATACAGCTGAATAATCAGCTGTTATAACATGATATAACGTAACTATTCAGGTGGTGCAGAAAACTTGCAAAACCACCGTCCTGTAACTGTTCAGGAGTGCCTTAGATTCGGAGTCTACGCTTACCTGTTCATTTAAAACTGTGAAGCGTACTTGTGCTACTCGAGCAAGCTTAAATGGGCGAAGAGGTAAACGCAAACTCCATAAGGTGCTCCTGAATAGTTACTAATTAACTATCTTTTATTATGACCACTGACAATACCCCTGATAAGCCCCTTGATTTTATCCGGCAGATCATTGCCGAAGACCTGAAATCCGGCAGGCATGACACAGTCATCACCAGATTTCCTCCGGAACCAAACGGTTTTCTCCATATCGGCCATGCCAAATCCATTTGCCTCAACTTCGGCATTGCCGAAGAAAACAACTCAATCTGTCACCTCCGTTTTGACGACACCAACCCGGGCAAGGAATCCACGGAATACGTTGAGGCCATTAAAGCAGATGTCCACTGGCTGGGTTTTGACTGGGGTAACCACCTGTACTATGCCTCTGATTACTTTGACAGGCTGCATGACTTTGCAGTTGAACTTATCAGGCTGGGCAAGGCCTATGTCTGCCATTTAAATGCCGGGCAGATGCGGGAGTACCGGGGTACATTGACTGAAACGGGCAGAGACAGTCCATACCGCAACCGTTCCGTGGAGGAGAACCTGCAGCTCTTTGCCCAGATGAAAAACGGTGAGATTGATGAGGGAATCTGTTCTCTGCGGGCAAAAATTGATATGGCCTCGCCCAACATCCTGATGCGCGATCCGGTCATCTACCGGATCATGAAGACCAGCCATCACCGCACCGGTGATAAGTGGTGTATCTATCCCATGTATGATTTCTGCCACTGTCTCTCCGACATGCTTGAGCAGATCACTCATTCCCTGTGTACGCTGGAATTTGAAAACAACCGCCCCCTCTATGACTGGGTTCTGGATACCCTGAACACTCCCTGCCACCCCCGCCAGTACGAGTTTGCCCGCCTGAACATCAACTATACAGTGATGAGCAAACGTAAACTGCTGCAACTGGTGGATGAAAATCATGTCCAGGGCTGGGATGACCCGAGGATGCTCACCTTGTCCGGTCTGCGGAGGCGTGGCTATACCCCGGCCTCTATTCGCAATTTCAGCGATACCATCGGCGTCGGCAAGCGTGACTCCTGGATTGACATGGGGGTACTGGAGAATGCTGTCCGGGACGACCTGAATCTGCATGCACCCCGGGTGCTCGGGGTCCTTAACCCCTTGAAAGTCGTCATCACCAACTATCCTGAAGGTGTTGAAGAGGAACTGGAGGCCCAAAATCACCCGCAGAATCCGGAGATGGGAAGTAGAATGGTACCGTTTTGCCGGGAAATTTATGTAGAGTCCACTGATTTCATGGAAGATGCGCCCAAAAAATTCTTTCGGCTGTCGGTTGGTCGCGAGGTCCGTCTGCGCTATGCCTATCTGGTCACCTGTCAGGAGGTCATCAAGGATGAAAATGGAGAGGTGGTGGAACTGCGCTGTACCTATGACCCGAAAACCCGGGGTGGTTCCGCCCCGGACGGCCGCAAGGTAAAGGGAACCATCCACTGGGTTTCAGCCCGGCACGGAATCCGGGCCCAGGTACGGCTGTATGACCGCCTGTTTACGGTGGAACACCCAGACATGGATAAAGAAAAAGATTTCAAGGAGTTTCTTAACCCGGATTCCCTCCGGATCCTGGATAACTGTATTGTTGAGCCATCTCTTGACAGCGCGACCATTGACGACCGGTTCCAGTTTGAACGGCAGGGCTATTTCTCTCTGGACAGCCGGGAAACCAAACCGGAAAAACCGGTCTTTAACCGTATCGTTACCCTGCGTGACAGCTGGGCCAGGATGAACAGGAAAAAAATGAAGTAGCACCATTTTATCTCTATTTACATCACAAAGGTAAAGGACAGGAGGAAATCATGAAAAGTCTGCAGAAAACTTTCTTTATCTACATGCTGGCGGCATTATTGAGCACCAGCGGCATGCTGCTGCCGGGATCAACGGCTGTAGCAGGATGCGACACGACCTATCGCCATGGTGAAGAACCAAGTGCCGGTCTTATGCTTGTTGATGCAGTCCTGATCCGACCGCTGACCTTTGTCGCATCCGTTGCAGGTGCTGCCATATGGGTCGTCACCCTGCCGTTCACACTCATGGGCGGGAATACGGATGAAGCCGGCGACGTCCTGGTTGCTGATCCATGGTGCTACACCATTGACCGTCCCCTGGGCTATATGGAAAAAATTCCCTGATAAGACATAAGACATCCTTCGTTACGGGTGATCAGTGGACAGAAAACACTATCCCGGTTCAACGAAGCATGAAACATTGACCTCGTACTTGAAAGATTTTATCTTAGGGTGCAATCAAAAATAACTTCACATTCTGAGTAGACACTGCAACATATCTTCGGCCGATCTTCAATCGCGAAATCTCAACGTAGCCCTGCTACGCCTGCGGTTTCACTCAATCAGATCGACCATATATATGTCACATTGTCTACACATTTCTACGAAGTTATTTTTGATTGAACCCTTACATTCCGAGTTCACGAAGAATCTGCTCATTACTGGTCCATTTCTTTTTCACCTTAACCCAGAGCTTGAGCTGTACATCGCAACCAAGTAATTTTTTGATGTCTTTGACAGATGCCCTTCGTATGTCACCCAGCATTTTCCCCTGTTTGCCGATGATAATTCCCTTTTGTGAGCCGCGTTCCACCATGATAGTTGCGTGGATAACCACAGCTCCTCTCTGTTCATTTTCCTTGAATGCGTCAATGAGGACTGCCGTGGAATATGGTACTTCCTGGTGGATTCGCAGAAAAATCTTTTCCCGGATCAGTTCTGCCACAATAAACCGCTCCGTGGAATCCGTCGGAATATCATCGGGATAATACTGCGGTCCTTTCGGCAGGCGACCGACCAGCTCTTTGAGCAGAATATCCGTGCCGTCACCCTTTAAGGCCGAAACCGGCACCACTGCCGTAAAAGGGTGCAGAGAGCTGTACCAGTCAATAATGGGCAACAACTGCTCCTTGTCCAGCAGATCGACCTTGTTCAAAACCAGAATAGCGGGACACTGGATATTTTTTAGATACCCGCTGTACTCGGATCGGCGTTTTTCAAGTTTTTTACCGGCCATGGCCGAGGCATCGGCTAAAAAGAGGACAATATCAGCCTCTGTCAATGTTTCCATGGCAATGCGGACCATCTCTCTATTCAGCAATTCTCTGGCCTTGTGCAGACCGGGCGTATCCAGCATGATCATCTGGTAATCCGGTCCGGTGACAATACCGAGGATACGGTTGCGGGTGGTCTGGGGCAGCGGGGTAACAATGGCTATCTTCTGCTCAAGATACCTGTTCAGCAGGGTCGATTTACCCGCATTGGGCGGTCCGACAACGGCAACTACGCCGGAATGGTACGAAGATGAATTCATCTGTTTTTCCTCAGGCCAAAGGTAAACGCTTTAAAAACTACACGCTCAACGTGATAACACCTCGGAGTGTAAGCGTTGCAGGAACACACCCTTACTCCCCTGGTCAAACCGTATCCTTGTATTACCCGACAACTTACCATGGGTAATGGCTGACGCAAGAGTTTCCCGGCATGGCAACGTTGCCATGTAAAACCTTTGTGCCTTTATCTCTTTGCGGGTATAGTCGGCTGAAACATTTTGCATACTTTTTATCCTTTTCCCCTTGAACGCCGATGACAGCTCCTGGAAGCATAGTTGAATATCTGGACGGCGGACGTTTTATCTGCGGGCTCGTCCTTGCTGATACCGGCAGCCGTCTGCGTCTGCTTAACCAGAACGGCCGTGAAGTAAACCTGCCGGCATCACGCGTGGTGACTACCTCTACGGTCAGAAACCCCGTTGATTTAAGCCGTGACGCCCGCATTGCCCTGCTCAAAGAAGCAGCGGACAGGCGCTCTGATTATACAAAAAATATTCCCCTGCAGGATATATGGGAACTGGCAAGCGAAGAGGAGCAAACATCTTTTTCCCCCAATTTTCTTGCCGAACTCTATTTTGGCGGCGACCTGACGGATGACCAGTCGGCTGCTTTCCTCCGTGCTGTATTTTCAGACCATTTCTTCTTTAAATACAAAAACAACATGGTCACTGTTCATACTGCCGAGCAGGTTGAACAGCTTCGCCACCAGCACCGGAAGGAAAAAGAAAAAGAAGAAATCCTGGCAAACGGGGCTCGCAACCTGCAGACCATTATGGACGGCGAGGAGGTTTCCGGCAAACAGTGGCCGGATCGGGATCGCATACTATCGTGGATTGCAGACTATGTTCTGTTCGGCAGTGAGGCAAAACAATGTGATCTGGTCCGACAGCTGCTGAAAAAAGCCGGGCTCAACCGTCCGGGCGATGCACATGAACTGCTTGTCAGGGCCGGTGTCTGGGGCAGAGATGAAAACATCCCCCTGCTCAAGGCGGAACAACCCATAGAATTCGTCCCGGAACTGCTGACCCATGCCCTGTCCTTTGCCGACCCCACGGCCGAACTGCTGTTAACCGACCCCAGGCGTCAAGATTTCCGCGACCTGGATATTTTTACCATAGACGGTGCAGCCACCCGTGATTATGACGATGCCCTGCATGTGGAACAACATGAAGACGGGGTACTGGTGGGTATTCACATCACGGATGTCAGCCATTTTATCAGTCCGCGCGACCCTCTTTTTACAGAGGCCATGGAGCGTGCTACATCGCTTTACTTTCCTGAAGGGCAGATTCCGATGCTGCCGAGGGAGCTCTCCCAAGGCGTTTTCAGCCTGATTAAAGATAAAATACGACCGGCCATCAGTTTTCTGGTCAAGCTCTCCCCGAACGCGGAAATTATCAGCAGCAAGATCGTCCCCAGTGTTATCCGGGTAAAACGGCGACTCAGTTACTCCGAGGTCGACCGGATCATGGAGGAGGATTCGGATCTGCGCCTGCTCAATACCATCCGAAAAAAATTACGTCTCCAACGTGTCGAGCGGGGAGCTCTGCTCCTCTCCTTTCCTGATGTCAACATCTACGTGGACAACCATGGCCGGGTTACCATCCATCTCTCGGCTGTGGACAGTCCGGCCCGGAACCTGGTGTCCGAGTTCATGATCCTGGCAAACGGCGTTGCTGCGGATTATCTCAGCGGCCAGGAGGCTCCCGGCCTGTTTCGCTCCCAGCCACCACCCCGCAAACGACTGATTTCAGGAGTGCAAAACAGCCTGCAGGACATTGCCTGCCAGCGGCGTTTCCTGGCCCGGGGCGAGCTTACTGTTCATCCCAAGCCCCATTCAGGTCTGGGCCTGAACAGTTATACCACCGTGACCTCCCCCATACGTCGTTTCCTGGACATGGTCATCCAGATGCAGATCTCCAACATGATACACGGTCGGGGGATATTATTTTCAGCAGATGAGTGCAAGACTTTTGCCGGCACCATCCAGCAAAAGCTGGGCCGGGCCAACACCGTCCGCCAGCAGCGGCACAGGTACTGGATACTGCGTTACCTTGAGGGACAGGTGGGAGATATGGTCAGCGCACTGGTGGTTGGACATGGTCCCAAACGGGTCAACTTGATCCTGCTGGACTGTCTTTTTGATATAGACCTGCCACCCAATCCCGCCTTTCCCGTGGAACCCGGAGACACGGTCAAAGTTCGCATCGCCCGGGTCAATGCCAGGGATAACAGCTTCCGGGCAGAGTGGTAGGCAGGCGACACCCTCTCCCTGTCACCTGTCATTGTCCAAGCAGCGGCCCGGGTTCAGGGAAACAGGTCTGCCTCCTGCAATGAAACAGCATCTCTGTCCTTGGCGGACAGGAGGGGTTCTTCCTCCAGGGGCCAGTCAATATTCAGATCCGGATCATTCCAGATAATAGCCCGTTCATGTTCCGGGGCATAGTAGTCGGTGGTCAGGTAAAGAAATTCCGCCACCTCGGAGAGCACCACAAAACCATGTGCAAAGCCCTCAGGTACCCAGAACTGTTTTTTATTGTCTGCAGTTAAATATTCCCCCACCCACTGACCGAAGGTTGGGGAACTTTTACGAATATCCACTGCCACATCAAATACTTCACCCGCAATAACCCGCACCAGTTTCCCCTGGCTCTGTTGAATCTGGTAATGCAGACCACGCAGCACATTTTTCCCGGATCGGGAATGATTTTCCTGGATAAAAGAGGTGGCCAGCCCGGTCTGTTCCCGCCACCGCCGCAGGTTAAAACTTTCAAAGAAAAAACCGCGCTCGTCACCAAAAACAGCGGGCTCTATAATCAGGACATCAGGAATTGCTGTGCGGTGTACTTTCATAGTTGCAGGGGTAAGGGGGATTAAGGGCTTATGAAAAAATAAACGTTCGTATCTTGCGCTGAAAGTCGCTGTATCAGTTATGTATGTGGCAGCACCTGTTATCGGCCATACATCTTCTCGTAATACTGCCGGTAGGATCCATCCATGACTGATTCCAGCCAGGTCCTGTTGTCCAGGTACCAGTCAACGGTTTTATCCATCCCGGTTTCAAAGGTAAACTTTGGTGTCCAGCCCAGTTCCTCGGCAATCTTCCCGGCATCAATAGCATAACGACGGTCGTGACCAGGCCGGTCCCTGACAAAGGTAACAAGTGATTTTCTCGGCTTGCCGGACTGAAGCATCCCGACCTTTGCGTCCAGCATATCGCAGAGCAGCTCCACAACTTCCAGATTTTTTTTCTCGTTATGTCCGCCGATATTATATGCCTCACCGACCCTGCCCTGCTCAACCACTTTAACAATGGCCTCACAATGATCCCGGACATACAGCCAGTCCCGGATGTTGCCGCCGTCGCCGTATACAGGCAGTTCTTTTCCCTGCAGGGCATTATTAAGTATCAGGGGAATTAACTTTTCAGGAAACTGATAGGGACCATAATTATTGGAACAGTTGGTAATCAGGATCGGCAGACCATAGGTATGAAAATAGGCACGAACCAGGTGATCCGATGATGCCTTGGAGGCTGAGTAGGGAGAACGGGGATCGTAACAGGTCTGTTCGGTAAAAAAACCGGCATCGCCGAGGGAACCGTAAACCTCGTCGGTACTTACATGAAGAAAACGACAGTGCCGATTCTCACGCCCTTCACTCAGCCACTGTTTTCTCGCAGCCTCAAGCAGGGTAAAGGTGCCCAGTATATTTGTCTGGATAAATGCAGCCGGACCGGTGATCGAACGATCAACATGTGACTCTGCCGCAAAATGAACAACCGTATCAATAGTAAATCGGCTGAACAGTTCCTCTACCAGTACACCATCACAGATGTCTCCCCTGACAAAATGATACCGCGGATGATGAGCAACATCCTGCAGGCTCTGCAGGTTGCCGGCATAGGTAAGTTTGTCAATGTTGACAACCTGCCAATCCTCGCGACTCTCAAGCAGCAACCGAACGAAGTTAACGCCGATAAAACCACAACCACCGGTAACCAATACCGTTTTTGCCATATTTATATCCCCGGCAGCATCAAGCTACTTACTTTTGTCTGGGTTAGAATCAGGAAAGGAACGCCGAATTTAGGATAAGAGATTCTGCAGGCCGGTTGATAATCAAAGCCTGTAAAAAATGAAAACGGCTGCACGGAATTGAAGTCGTGCAGCCGTTTGGAGAACTTATGACAGTCGTATGAAGTATATTTTCCGGGATAGCCCCATTTACTTCATCAGCAGAACATTCAAACAGCTGTTCGCTCTTCTGCCTCTATCACCTATACTTCAGTAACGGTGATAGCACCCTCAGGACAGACCTCTACACAGGTCTCACAACCAAGGCATTCATCCATTTCAACCGGATCAGACTTGCCGTCAACCAGCTCAAGTACAGCTGCCGGACAGTTGTTTATACACTCTTCACAACCAGTACATGTGTCTTTGTCTACGACTACCTCAAACATAACAATCTCCTTGTGTTGCGGGCATTGATAAGCCCATTAAATAAATCAATGTCAATACAAACCGTGCACATGTCGGCAAGATACTCAGAATTCTGATACTGTCAACGAATTTCTGACTCCCCGGCCACCAGATCAGATAAAGATGTACTCAACTGCCTGAGCGCAACCGACGACGGGGCCTCGGGATACATGGTCACTGCCAGCGCTCCCCGAGCAAGAGCCTCGGGCAGCAGCGGATCATAGGGTATTTCAACCAGTAAATCCAGATCGTTTTCTTGCAGAAAAGTAAAAACCGCCTGCCTTGACCCCTCGTGCATATCCGCCCTGTTCAATACAACACCGGCCGCAACCTTGAAAAATCGGATCACCTCGTAAACCCGTTTCAGATCACTGAGTGCAGACGGAGTGGGTTCTGTAACCAGAACAACATAATCCACACCTTTAAGAGATGCAATAACCGGACAGCCGATGCCGGGAGGCCCGTCCGTCAGCAGCAGATCGCTGCCATTTAATTCAGCGACCTCCCCGGCTCTGCGCTTAACGACATCTACCAGGCGTCCGGAACTGGATGCACCAACTGCTAATTCGCCGGAAACCACCCGAATCAGACCGGAATGCAAAATATTAAGTTTCCCATTCTCCACCGGCTCAATGGAAATCGCCTCCAGCGGACAGACCAGGGAACAGGCTCCGCATCCCTCACAGGAATAACTGATAATAATGGGTTCATCCTCACCGATAATCGAGGAGAATCGGCAGACATCCACGCATTGCATGCAGCGGGAGCAGATATCATAATCAATAAAGGCCTTGTCCGATGCCGAAACAGGATGAGTGCTCTCAAGCTCTGCACCAAGCACCAGATGCAGGTTAGGTGCATCCACATCGGTATCGGCAAGAACAATGCTGTACTTTTCCGCAAGCAGGTACCCGACCGCAGCTGTAAGAGAGGACTTTCCAACGCCCCCCTTACCGCTTAAAACAACGATCTCTTTCATGACAGGTACTCCGAAATAAGGTTGCCGGCCAGGGCCATAAACGTTTTGGCAGCCTGGCTGTCGGGAGAAGCCTCCACAACAGGACGACCGTCCACATAACTTGCAAGCAGATCATCATCAAGTTTCATCCCGGTTTCGATCCGTGTTGCATGGGCTGCGGCAACATCCTGTATATCACTCATCCTGCCCGGCAGATCCGCCCGGTTTATAAAGATGGAACTGTTGAGCCTGAACATGCCAAGTAAAGAGAGCATGAGACCAAGATCATGTGCGCCCAGGGGAGTTGGTTCAGTAACTGCCAGTACATGGGTTGAACCCTTGAGCGCATTGATGACATTACAGTGCGTACCGGGCGAAGTATCAACCAGAATACAGTCAAACTGATCAGCCTCGGCAAACACCCTTTTTTTAAGCGCAGCGACCACCAGAGCACTTTCCTCCAATCCCGGATGAAGGGCACCTGTATAGAGGGTCAATCCGCCTCTGTTACTCTGATACGTCATTCCCACTGAACGGCTGCCCCGACTTATTGCATCGGACGGACAGACCAGAAAGCAGGCTTCACAGCCATTACACTCACCCATGAGCATAACGGTGTTTTCCCCGGGCCGAAACAGACTGTGCAGACGGCAGGCATTGATGCAGAGCCGGCAATCCGTACACTTCCGATGATCGAAAACCGGCAGGGTAAGCGGAACATCCTCCGGATTATCCAGAGAAATACCCAGCAGCAACGCACCATTGGGCGCATCAACATCCGCATCAACCAGGGCTACGCTCTTCCCCTGTTCAACAAGTGCTGCCGCAAGGTTGACGGCAACAGTTGTTTTACCGACCCCTCCCTTACCCCCGGTTATGCCGATAACCGGGGTGGAAAATCCCGTATTTAAAAAGTCCTCAATTATCTCAGGCCGAAGTTCCGTGTTCACATTCCACCTCTTCTTCCCTGACCTCGCCCCTGCCCTTGGCCACGACCGCCGCCTTTCCCCGGACCGTATCCGCTGCCATCGTCACCGGCACCGATTAATTCCTGATATTGTCCTGCGTTAAACCGGTCCAGTGCTTCCCGCACAGTACAGGGGCCAAGGTTCTCGTAAATTTTCACTCCGGCCGCCTGCAACGCGGCCCGGGCCTTTGGTCCAACCCGTCCGGTTAGCAATCCGCCGGCACCTTTATCAGCAATTGCCTGGGCAGCTGCAATACCGGCACCCCGGCTTGCGTTGACCCCGCTGTTTTCAATGCCATAAACCATGTCTTTTTGCTGCGTGTCAACAATAATCAGCCAGGGGGCCCGACCAAAAGCATTATCCGTCCGGGCATCAAGGGAATTTCCGGCTGCCGTAATACAAAGTTTCATAATATACCTCTCTATACTGAATAGATATACACATATGCACAAAATAAAGTCGGGGATATCACCTGCTGAGGACTTCAGGAACACACCGAGGAGTCAGTTATCCTCTTCAGCGAATATAAGCGCTGCTCCCGTTGCCAGGGCCTCGGCTGTTTTCCGGCGTGCCGACGTTAAAATCCGCTGCACGGTTCCCCGGGAGACGCCCATTTTCTCCCCTGCCTGCTCCTGAAACAATCCTTCAAAATCACAGAGTTTAAGGGCTTCAAGCTCATCACGGAACAAGACGATCTGCTTCAGGTTTACTAAAGAGATGCCGGTCGGCTTAAAGGCCCTGCCGTAAAATTGTCCCTCACAGCGTCTTTGTTTTTTAGGTCTTGGAGACATATATTTAAAATACCTCTTGCACGTTACCGGTGTAATAGATTGAAAATATTTCACTTATCAGACAAGAAACCATCTCCCGATTCTGAACATATGCACACGCTAATGACGAAACGATTACTTGTCAAGAAAGAATTAACGCTTTTCACCAGAGCACAGAGACGGCACTGTCGGTCATTTAAGTTTTCGCCTGTTTTTGGCCATGCAAATACGGAAAAAGATGAGAACCCATGGACAATAAAAGGATGATAGGGTAATTTAAAATATTTACTAATTGCTGATTAAATATTGATACATAATGCCCTGAGGCATCCCCTATATGTTACCTTCGTTCATTTCGCGTTCAATCCCCATACTGCTGCTGACAGCCCTGTTGCTGTACTCGCCCGTCCAGGCGGCCGGCAGCAAAGAACCAACCATTGAGGACATCATCATTACCACCTCAAGCACGGATCTGCTGCTTTTTGCCATGGTAAAAAACTGTTTTACCAAAGAAATGCTTGAGGGGGTCCGTAACGGCATCCCCCTTACCTTCCGCTTTACCGTTGAGCTGGAAAAAATACGCAGCAAATGGTTTGACGTCACCCTGGTAGAGAAAGTCATCAATCATACCCTGAGCTACGATGCAGTTAAAGAAACATACCAAATTGATTTTTCAGAAAAAAACAAACCAAAAATAACAAAATCACAGGACAAGGCCAAGGAATTAATGGCCGAACTCAGCGGTCTGAAAGTTATTGCCCGCAAGGAGTTAATTCCGGACGCCCCCTATGCCCTGCAGATCAAGGCAACCCTTGTTGAAAACACCCTGCCCCTTGGCATGCATTATATCCTCCCCTTTACTTCACTCTGGAATTTTGAAACCGACTGGCGCACCATTGAATTCAGGTACTGATTCCGTGCTCATCTCCGTACAAGCCACCTCCTCCAGCCCAGCGATCTGATGCTGACATCCGAGCAGCGAAAAAAGAAACAGCGACTTATCCGTTATGTCATCGGGTTCTGCCTGCTGCTCATCCCCCTGCTTGCCTATGTCCAGCGGGGACTGCTCAAAGGTGATTTCAATCTTCCTATCTCCAGCACGGTCCTGATCTTTGCCCTGATCAACATTAACGGTCTGTTGCTGCTGCTCATGCTTTACCTGGTTCTGCGCAACCTGGTTGAGTTGATTTTTGAACGAAAGCAAAAAATACTGGGATCACGCCTGCGGACCAGATTAGTCATTTCTTTTGTCTCGCTGTCCATGATTCCCACGGTGATTCTGTTTCTTATCGCCCTGCGTTTTGTTTCCACCTCCATGGATTACTGGTTCAACACCAATGTAGAGGATTCCCTGCAGGCTTCATTAAAACTTGCCCAGACGCTGTTTCATGATACGGAAAGACAGGCTGAAAATACGGGCATTCGTATTGCCACGCTCCTGGAAAACGGCAAAATCGACATCCAGAACATCAGCAGCCTGGAACAGCTTTTCAACAAAACCCTTGCCATTGCCCCGCCGGGCGCCCCGGATGCTCTGACGCTCATCGGATCCGGCCTGAAGACAACCCTGATGACCAAAGGGCCGCGGCTGGCCTCCGTCCCCCTGCCTGAAATCCCTACGGAAGCAATGCGCAAAGCGGGCAACAACAGAGCACCTGAAATTGTCACCGGCCAGGTGACAGCCGGGGAACTGGTCCAGGCCATTGTACCGATTGTGATAGATGACCGGATTTCCTCTTTTCTTATCACCACCCTGCTTATCCCGACCGACAGGCTGATGCTCATCCAGTCGGTGTCCAGCGGCATCACCGATTACCGGCAGCTGGTGATGCTCAAGGCACCCATCAAGATGAGCCTGATTATCATGCTGTTGATCATCACCCTGCTCATCCTGTTCGGCGCCATCTGGTTCGGATTCTACATTGCCCGTTCTCTCACCGGACCGATCAACAAACTGGCCCAGGCCACCCGCCGGGTTGCGGAAGGTGAACTGGATTTCAGCCTGGAAAAGGAATCCGATGATGAAATGGGCCTGCTGGTCGACTCGTTTAACTCCATGACCTCGGACCTGCTGGCAAGCAACCGGCAGCTTGCAGAAGCCCATGAAGCCCTGCAGCAGTCAAACCTCATCTCGGAGCAGAGGCGACGCTACCTGGAAACCATCCTGAAAAATGTTGCAGCAGGCGTCATAGCCATCAACGAACATAACGAGATCACCACCATTAACTCCTTTGCTGAAAAACTGCTTAAAATAGATCTGGAATCGTTTCTGTACCACGATTTTCATGAGATCCTGCCTGCCCCCCATGTCGTTGTGCTGGATCAATTTTTCAATGATCTGCTTAACTCCGGCAAGCACTCCATTGAACGCCATCTCAACCTTACCGTGCGCAGGGGTGAGACCTACTCCCTGCTGGTAAACATCACCCGTTTGATTGATGAGCAGGAAAAACCAATTGGTTATGTTATAGTCTTTGACAACCTGACCAAACTGGAAAAAGCTCAACGACTTGCAGCCTGGCAGGAGGTGGCACGCAGGATTGCCCACGAGATAAAAAACCCGCTGACCCCTATCCAGCTCTCTGCCCAGCGCCTGCGCAAACGATATCTGGAAACCATTACCAATGACCGGGACATCTTTGATCAATGTACAGGCACCATCATCAAACAGGTGGACGAGATCAAGCGTCTGGTCACCGAATTTTCCGACTTTGCCCGCATGCCCCGCATCAAAAGGCAGCAGGCAAGCATCATCGACATAGCAGCCGATACCCTGGTACTGTACCGGGAAGGACATAAACATATCACCTTTTCGCTGGACCATGATACTATTCCTGCCTTTTCCTTTGATCCGGTGCAGATAAAACGGGTTTTGATCAACCTGCTTGACAATGCGGTAACCGTGCTGTCGCGAGGCGGCACCATCAGCACGGAAATCCGCCTGGACAGGCAGGAGGAGGTGATCAGGCTGACTGTCAGCGATGACGGTCCTGGCATGTCGGAGCAGGTTAAACTGCGCCTGTTTGAGCCCTATTTTTCCACCCGTAAATCAGGTACCGGTCTTGGCCTGGCCATTGCCCACACCATTATCAGCGAACATAACGGTACCATCCGTGTCCGTGACAACATACCAACCGGCACAGTGTTTACGGTTGAGCTGCCCTTTGATAACTGATAAAATGGATATAATCATGAGAGTAAACACTTCATTAACTACACTCTTTTTTTGATAACACCTCGGAATGTAAACCTTAAAGTGTGAACCGCAGCACCCCATGTCCTCAACGATCCTGATCATAGATGATGAGAGCTCCATCCGTGATTCCCTGTCCGGAATCCTGTCCGACGAGGGATTCCATCCCCTGGCTGCGGCTGATGCCGAGGAAGGGTTTACAATTCTGGACCAGCAGGATGTCAACCTGATCCTGCTTGACATCTGGATGCCGGGCATGGACGGGCTTGAAGCCCTGAAAAAAATTAAAGAGCGCGGCAGTGATCTGCCGGTCATCATGATCTCCGGTCACGGTACCATTGAGACGGCAGTTCAGGCGACCAGAATAGGGGCTTTTGATTTCATCGAAAAACCTCTCTCCTATGACAAGGTCATGCTGGCCATCAACAAAGGGCTGCATGTTGCCCGCCTGGAGCGCGAGAACAGGATCCTCCGGGAATCATCGCCCCCGGGGCCGACCATCACAGGAGACTCGCCCCTGGTCAATCACCTGCGCCTGCAGATAGAGAGGGTTGCTCCCACTGATGCCTCAGTACTGATTCTGGGCGGCCACGGCACCGGCAAGGAACTGGTCGCCCAGACTATCCACCGGAAATCCATTCGTTCCGGCCGCCCAATGGTGGAGGTCAACTGTGCCGCTATCCCGGAGGAACTGATTGAATCTGAACTGTTCGGTCACGAAAAAGGAGCATTTACCGGAGCAGACAAGGCAAAGCAGGGAAAATTCGACCAGGCCGACGGTTCCACCCTCTTTTTAGATGAAATCGGCGACATGAGCCTGAAAAGTCAGGCCAAGGTCCTGCGTATCCTGCAGGAACACAACTTTGAGCGGGTCGGCGGCAGCAGAACCATCCAGGTGGACGTACGTATCCTGGCCGCCACCAACAAAAATCTGGAGCAGGAAATTGAAAACAACACCTTTCGGGCCGATCTCTTTTACCGTCTGAATGTTGTCCCCATCCACGTCCCCAACCTGCAGGACAGGCTTGAAGATATCCCGGCCCTGGTCGATGATTTCCTCATGCAGTTCCGCAGCAAGGGGCTTGGCGAAAAACAGTTTGCCGGAGATGCATTAGCTGCTCTCATGCGCCACTCCTGGCCCGGTAACGTCCGGGAACTTCGTAACATGATAGAACGACTGGTTATCATGATTCCGGAACAGCGCATTACGGCGGCAGACGTTTCCCTCTTTCTCAATCCCGGGGCGGCTCAACCTGTTTCCACGCCTCCGGCCACCTACAGCCATCTTGGTTTCAAGGAGGCCCGTAAGCAGTTTGAACACGATTACCTCAAAGAAAAACTGGAACAGAACAAGGGAAATGTTTCCCGGACTGCGGAAAAGATCGGCATGGAACGAAGTCACCTCCACAAGAAAGTCAAGGCATTAGGCATCATACTGAAATAATAAAAAAAGGTAACTATTCAGGAGCACCTTACGGAGTCTGCGCTTACCTCTTCGCCCATTTAAGCCTGCTTGAGTAGCACAAGTACGCTTCACAGTCTT
>WFRY01000240.1 GCA_015486315.1 Desulfobulbaceae bacterium | reverse complement strand
TTTCCCTGCTGGCTGCGGCCGAATTCGTCACCAGCCACCAGCATGGGTACACCCTGGGAGAGGAAGAGGATGGTCGCCATGGTTTTACATCGGCGATTACGCAGCCGCTGTATCTGTAGATTATCAGTATCTCCCTCAGTACCGGAATTCCAGCTCAGATTGTTGTTATCTCCATCCCGATTGTTCTCGCCGTTGGCCAGGTTATGTTTTTCGTTGTAGCTGACCAGGTCTGCCAGGGTAAAGCCATCATGGCTGGTGATAAAGTTGATGGAGTTATAGGGCCTGCGGTCGTTATGCTGATACAGGTCCGAACTGCCGGCAATACGGGTCGCCAGTGCGGATACCTGACCGGGATTGCCGCACATGAACGAACGCACATCATCGCGAAAACGGCCGTTCCATTCGGCCCAGCGATGGTGGGGAGAAAAGCTGCCCACCTGGTAGAGTCCGGCTGCATCCCATGCCTCGGCGATTATTTTTGTATCAGCCAGAATCGGGTCTTCGGCAATCATCTCCACAACCGGCGGGTTTGCCAGCACCTGGCCGTCCTGGTCCCGGCCCAGGATGGATGCAAGGTCAAAGCGGAATCCGTCCACATGCATATCCACAACCCACCAGCGCAGGGCATCCATTATCAGGGTGCGGACTACGGGATGATTACAGTTGCAGGTGTTGCCGCAGCCGGAGAAGTTAAGGTAGGCACGGGTCCAGGGATCAAGCAGGTAATAGATGGTGTTGTCAATACCCCGGAAAGAGGAGGTCGGGCCGTCCCATCCTCCCTCTGCCGTGTGATTGTAGACAATGTCCAGGATGACTTCAATTCCCGCCCTGTGCAGCCCCTTTACCATGTCGCGGAATTCGTTTAAGGGGCTCTCGTTGTCCCCTGTATAGGCGGACTTGGGGGCAAAAAAGGACAGGGGACTGTACCCCCAGTAATTCTTTAAGTTTTGACCGGTTTCCGGATTTTGAAACGTGCATTCATTTTCATCAAATTCGGTCACCGGCATCAGTTCCACAGCCGTTATACCCAGCTCCTGCAGGTAATCAATCTTTTCAAAGACCCCTTTGAACGTCCCTGGAAAATTACAGTCTGATGACCTGTGTCTGGTAAAGCCGCGAATGTGCATTTCGTAGATAATCGTATCCTGGAGGGGGGTGTTCAGGGGGCGGTCGCCCTGCCAGTCATATGAAGTATCCGGGATGAGAGAGCAGGGGCGTTTACCCAGACAGGAACGGTTTTCTCCCCAGTCGGGCGAGGTAAGCTCTTTTGCGTACGGATCAATCATGAGCAGCTTATTATTGTATCCGTGGCCCGAACGTTCAGGTTCCCACGGACCGGAAAGCCGGTAGCCATAGTGGACACGGGGCGGGAGTTTATCTATCCTGATATGCCAGATATCGCCTGTCTTGTGTTGGGCGGGTTCAAGTTTGATCTCAATCGGGTCCTCATCGTTTTGCAGATCAAGTACCAGGGATACTGTTTCTGCATGGCGTGAGAAAAGAGCAAAATTTACCCCGGATGGGGTGATGGTGACACCTGTGGGCTGGGGACAGCCCGGGAAAACGTTAAAAGTTATTTTCATATTGACATGGTAATGGTTATTAATATATATTGTGAAATAAGATTGATAACAGATATTAATCTAATATACCCTGTTTTGTAAACTGTTCAAAACCTTTGTGGAGGAATTCATGGGACTGTTTGATAAGTTGAATCTTGCCGGTAACCCGACCACGGTTGATTGGGAAATGACGCCGGAATACACCTTTGGCACCTTTGAGAGCTGGGGTGGTAAGGACCAGGAGCGGGTGCGCAGTGAAAAAGAACGCATTTATTATTTCTTTATTGATGCCTGGGTGGAAGCCCCGAAACTCTGTCTCATGGAAAGAGGGGTCAAGCATGCCCGGGTGGTGGCGGAGATTCTGGCCCCGCCAGATATGGTCCGGCGCTGTGTGGACAATCAGGGGAAGGTGGCCCTTTTTGAACGGACCCATGCCATTGACGAGGATCTTAAAAACTGGCTGCTGAAAAACGTCATTGAAACCGATGACGACTCCAAGGTTATACCCCTGGAAGATAAGGACAGCAGCGATACCATGGGACCGACCGGTCTGCCCGGGGCTGATGAACCGCTGCCCGGGGATATTCAACCTGTCGATTTACCTGATAGTCCTGCAGAAATGGTGGAAGAGGAGGTGGCCGAGCTGGTCAAGCAGTTTAATTTTACTGATCATGAGCGAAATAGCGGGGGAGAGTTTGTCAATTACCTCGTTGATAACGGAGATGACCTGACGGTCACCGATAAGGTGACCGGGCTGATGTGGCAGCGGAGCGGGCTGGATATCATGAGTAACCGGATGGCACGCAGGGCAATTGAAAAACTGAACCAGGAGGGTTTTGCCGGTTATTCCGACTGGCGGATGCCGACGCTGCCTGAGGCCATGTCGCTCATGGAACAGGAAATGAATGCAAAGGATCAGTTTCTCCATCTCGCTTTTTCTTCGGATCAGCCCTTTATTCTGGTTGATGCCACCCGCAGGCCCGGCGGCCAGTGGTTTGTTGATTATAAACACGGCCGTGCCTACTGGTCATCGGGTACCATTCCGGGTGCTTTCAGCCGACTGTGCCGCAAAGAAAAATGAAACCGACGAAAAAAGCAGTTGATCAGGCGGTTACCGAAATGTAGGATAGGTGTAACTTAAGGGTGCCTTGAAAAATGAGGACTTTTGTTCAGTGGTGCAGCTTGGGACCGGCACGAAATAAGTGTTATAGTTATTTCGTGCCAATCCCTTGAACCTCATAACCAGGAGATCGGACGAGGGGGCAAGCCTGTGCAGCCGGGAAAGACAATTTTTCAAGGTAGTCTATAATACATTACACGGAGCCTGTTGCTGTGAAACGAATTCTGGTGGTTGACGACGAGGAACAGATTCGATCCATGCTTACTCAGATGCTTGAGCACGAGGGGTTTTCAGTTGATACAGCTGAGAATGGTGAAGAGGGGATGGATCTCATCACCAGGCATGTTTATGACCTGATCATTACCGACATGATTATGCCGGTAAAGGATGGGCTCAAGTTTATCATGGAGCTGACAAATGATTATCCGGATCAGCGAATTCTTGCTATTTCCGGAGGCGGAGCTATCAAGGCGGAGCGATATCTGACCATGGCCGGTTACCTTGCCGATGATATAGCAACCCTGGAAAAACCGTTTAAGCGGGATACCCTGCTTGCCCTGGTCAATGAACAACTTGACATGGAGTGATTGTTCAATAGTACAAAGCAACGGATACATCCGTTGCGTCCACGTCATCCCCGAATGTTGTTATCGGGGATCCATGCTTTGAGGGGGCAATCAAAATGAGCTGGTTCAATCTTGTAGATTGAACCATTTGTTTATAACAAGTCAGTCGGATTCGTTGAACTACTCTGAAGACGAGATCTTTGTCATAAACATGAGGACCAGGCTGCAAGCCTGCTCCAGCAGAGAAACGAAAACATCCGTTGCTTCCATGTCATCCCCGAATGTAGTTATCGGGGATCCATGCTTTGAGGGGGCAATCAAAATGAGCGGTTCA
>WFRY01000239.1 GCA_015486315.1 Desulfobulbaceae bacterium | reverse complement strand
GTCGATATTCGACATGGCCGTTGCGATACAGTGACGTCAACCAGCCGTTTAGTGTGCAATGCTTGAGACAGAGATGAACCTCAACAGGTTCTACAGGTGTACTGACAAGCGATTCCACTTTCCGGACAAGGGAGCAGGCGATATCATAGACCTCACGGTAAAGCAATGGGCCGAATGTACCGCCGGGCAATTCACCCGCAGCCTGCATACGATAAAAAACAGCCAACGACTCTTCGCCGACCGGCAGCAAGGTCATGAGTTCCCGGGCTATCTGGTATCTCCTGAAAGGATCTATGAGAAATGCTTCGTTTTCGGGCAGCTGTTCATCATCCGGGTTCAGGCGCAGACCAAGACGCTGCTGGAGAAAAAAACGAACAGGATGGCTCCAGAAACGGCAGAGCTGTTCAAGATCAACCTCGTCAAGGGGGGTAATCTTCAGAGGAATATGCGCAAAAATATTCTCGTTGTCGTGTTGCGTGACGGGCAGCCAGGCAGCCGCGTAACCGGCTGTTTCCGGGGTTCCAGCAAAACAACGGGGACTGAAGGGCTGCAGCGGATGCTCTATGGTAAGTTGCGCAGCTGCCGAACAGTTTTCTTCGCTGTAAAACGCCCGGTCGATATAATCCTGCAATTCCGCCAGCACGACCGAGGGTGGGAGCAGAGTATTTTCCTGCTGATCCCGGCCAACAAGGGAAATAAAAAAATGATTGCGAGCGGAAAGCAGGGCCTCAAGAAAGAGATAACGATCATCATCCCGGCGGCCGCGGTCACCAAGGCGAGGCTTTTGGGCCATACAATCAAAATCAGGGGGACGCTGCGAACGCGGATAATCCGTATCATTCATCCCCAGCAGCCAGATAACCTTGAAGGGAACCGAGCGCATCGGCACCATGTTGCAGAAAGTTACCCGACCGGCAAGAAAAGCCCTGCCATCCGCGGGTTCGGCCAGCAATCGTTCAAAATGACTCCGAACCACGGAAAAACCGAGGGGCTTCTCATAATGCGCCTTCTCACAGCAATCACCAAAATGGGTGATAACCTCCCGCAGCAACAGCAATCCGTCCTGATCCTGACTATTGCCGCTGTTGTCAAAGAAATCCTCCAGCATCCGGAGAAGCATCCGGGTCCAGTCTGCCGGAACATGCTCTTCTGCCGTTTGTCGGTATAACCGTTGCAGCCCGCGCGTAAATTCCGCCAGGCTTCCCAGCCAGGAACTATAGTCATTATTCCGGGAACTGCAGGGCATAATATCCAGCAAAGGCTCATCTAAGGAACCGGTGATATAGCCCAGCAATAAGCGTTCAAGACCAGCTTCCCAGGTATAGTGTGCATAATCTCCTCCTCCCTGCTGCCTGTAATGTTCCCGGTTCAGTCCCCAGCGGATACCTGCGGCACCAATCCGGGTCCGCAGTTCGGCTACATCATTTTCATCCATCAGCAAGCCACGGCGAATGGCAGGATTTTCCAGCAGGGCAACAAGATCAGGAGCAGTACAGCGACCGGCAATAAGTGCCAGAATATCGAGAAATCCTTCAGCTGCAGGGTGCTCACCGCGTCTGGAGCCATCGGCAATGGACCAGGGGATGCGCAGTTTCGCGTCGGCTGCGCCAAAAACTCCGGCTACGGCTGCGGCATACTTATTGATATCAGGTGCCATAATCAGGATATCGGATGGCTTCAGCGTTGGATCCGCGGCAAAACAATCAAGAAGTCGATCATGCAGAACCTGAACCTCACGCATGGGACTGTGGCAGCAATGAAAACGGATCGAGGAATCCTCCGGGTCAAGAGGAAGGGCTGTTTCCACGGTTCGATCCCGTAATTCCAGGATATCCTCCTGAATAATATTGAGTAGAGAAGATGTTTCCGGTTCAGTATAGAGATCAATTTCCAGAGGATCGTATCGCATGAGCAGGCTGAAAAACTCTCGGCCCACCGTACCCATGGAGGCAAGCAGCGGATTGCCCGAGGTAAAATAGCTGCTGAGATCATCTAACGACTGATCGCGCCAGGTTCTCCGTTTTATAGAGAGCAACCGTTCAGGCAGGATATCATC
>WFRY01000238.1 GCA_015486315.1 Desulfobulbaceae bacterium | reverse complement strand
GTAGAGTTTACAACAGGACAGTCCGCCTTTCGCAGACAACAGCAAAAAAAAGAACTACTGGTTCGTGCTGCGGGATTTAAAACCACTGCAGTACCTACTGTGCTGGACGGGACCGGCGGGCTTGGCAGAGACGGCTTTATTCTGGCAACAGCCGGCTGCCGGGTCCATATCATTGAGCAGCACCCGATTGTCGCTGCCCTGCTTGCCGACGGACTGCAACGCGCCCTGCTCCATCCGGACACATCAGAAATTGCCCGTCGTATTCAGGTAACAACCAGCGATACTGTTGCAGCACTTCAGGCCATGCAGCAGACAGGACAGAGGGTGGATGTTGTTTATCTGGACCCCATGTTTCCTGCCCGTCGGAAATCAGCCCGGGTAAAAAAAGAACTGCAGATACTGCAGATGCTGACGGCGGAGAGTTCATCCCATGAAGAACTTATGGAGGCAGCATTGGCCACTGCAGACAACAGAGTAGTGGTTAAGCGCCCGCGCAGAGGAGCCCCGCTCACCTCACGACCCCCCTCTCACAGCCTGAGTGGAAAAACCGTTCGTTTTGATGTCTATATTACCCGCCTGAAGTAGAAAAGGGAACAGGGTGTCCGAGTTCTTTACAGGTTCAGTCTCCGCTCACAGGCAACTCGACAATAACTGTTGTTCCCCGGCCCTGCACACTTTCAAGTCGAATATTTCCACCATGATCTGCAATAATCTTCTGGGAAATGGCCAGTCCGATGCCGGTCCCGCCGTTCTTGGTGGTAAAATATGGAAAAAACAGTTGTGAGAGATGTTCGGGCTGAATACCTTTCCCTGAATCAACAAAGCGCAATTCAACCTGTTTCCCTGTCGCATCCGTGCCGGCTGTTATCGCCAGGGTGCCCCCCTCTTCCATGGCCTGTACACTGTTGAGCAGAATATTGATAAATACCTGACTGAGCCGGTCCCGGTCAGCCGAAATCGTCGGCAGATCCCGGTCACAGTGTAAACTGGTTTGAATGTGCTCACTGGCTGTATCTGCTGAAACCAGCTGCAGGGAATCCGACAGTAATTCCTCCAGATCAACCGGCTGCAGGTTAAGGGTGGCAGGTCGGGCAAAGCTGAGCAGTTCAGAGATAGTCCGGTTCATCCGCTCAACCTCCTGAATTAACAGACCCGTGGTCTCAAATTCTTTACTTTCCCGGGAAAACTTATCTTTCAGCAGCAGGGCAAGTCCTTTGATGGAGCTGAGCGGATTGCGGACTTCATGGGCAACTCCGGCAGCCATTCTCCCCACCGCAGCCAAGCGCTCATTTTTACGTATTCCTGATTCCAGATCCTTTAACCGGGTAATATCAGAGAGCAGCAGCACCTTTCCCATATATTTCCCTGCCGGATCACGAAGATCAATACGTTGACAGTGAAGTACCATCTCTGTCCCATTGATAGTTAACCTGACCTCCCTTCCCTCAGCCTCGGCCGGTACAGGCTGATCGGATGAAGCTGCTGAAAAAAAGGAGACCAGTTCAGGGGGCAGAAATTTATCAACCATCTTGCCAAGGGTTACTCGGCTGGAAATGGCTGTCATCTCTGTTGCAGCATGGTTCCAGGTACTCACCCTGCCATGTCGGTCTGTGGCAATAATCCCCACCGGCAGCCGTGAGACAAGCAGACCGGCAAAGGCCTGAATATCCGATAATGCCTTTTGCGAAACTCGATACCCCTGGACGGCGGAGAGAGAGAGCCAGCCACCTATCCCGACAAGCAGCATGGTCAGCGACAGCATGAGGGCCTGAAAACGTAATTTTTGCAGAGAACCGTCATACCCCTTCATATCAAGGCCGACAACAACCGTATACATATGATCCAATCCCGGCAGACTGCCGTGAAATCGATCAAAAAGAGGTGCTGCGTTGCCCTGTTGCTTGGTGTGTGACAACTGTTTATGCAGTCGCAATGAGGAAAAAGGCGGTTGAAAGGGTAAAAAAGGTCGAGCAACAAGAAAGGTTCGACCATAATCGTCTACTGTTTCCACCCGATAGATAAGCAGGGGATTTTCTCCGCCTGTACCGGAGCCCGAAAAACGGGGAAGATTGCCGATAACCGAACCGATTTTATCTTTGTCGGTATGGGCGATGACCTTGTTCTGTGCGTCAGCCACCAGCAGAAACCGTACTTCGGGATCTCCGGACAGGTGACTGATAATACGCTGTACATATTGATCCCAGGTACCGGTAATCCAACCACCGCGCCGCAGATCGGCAAGGTAGGCGGAACGGGCGCCGGACCCGATGACCCGCATCAGGGTAGTCCCCTTCTGCAGCATGGCATCGGTCATCAGCTTTTTTTCCCTCTGCATGTTACTGAAGGTGAAGGTCAGCACGATCAGAAGAAGCAGTGCGGTCGCTGCCGCCAGCAGCCATGGTGAAACAAAGAAAAAACGAGAACGCATTATCTGTGGTGTCATGGTTAACAGTTAACCCCTGCAGCCAACTGCCGGGACACGGCAGGACTGAATTCAATAATGTACATGCAAATTCGATTCCGTTCTTAATGAATGGCCCGGCCCGATTTCCGGTAAAAAAATGGTGCCTAACGGCCAAGTTGGGTAAAAATTACCCGGTACCTGATTTTCTGCTGGATAAAATTTACCCGGTTAATGGCCGGTACAGCCTCATCACAGTATCACCCAAGGCGATCTAATCTAATTTATACTTACATAACAAGCAGTTAAAAATTTTAACACAAACAGGCATGGATTTAGCATTAAAGATCGATAAATACAACAGAGCAACTTACAAGGAGCATAGATAATGAATCCAGTCAATAAAACGAAAACAGTTTTTCTCACTGCAGCAATGATGACGGCCCTTGCGGTCATCGGTCTGCAGGCTGCCGTTGCTGCTCCCGGCGCAATGAAGGGACCCGGTGCAAAGCATCCCTGCCCCATGCAGGAACAGCAGCTTGATCAGGAAACTATAAAAGCCCGTGATGCATTTCTCCAGGAAACCACTGAACTGAGAAAACAAATGGCTGAAAAAAGAGCGGCCATGCGTGCTCTCATGAACAGTACAAATCCCGACCCGGAACAGGCCTCAAGGTTAGCCGGTGAAATGTTTGACCTGCGTGAACAGATCAGACCCAAGGCACAGGCAGCCGGTTTATCGCCCAGGATGATGATGGGAATGATGGGTAGAATGGGCGGCGGCCCCCAAATGGGCTGTGACGGCTCCATGATGGGCGGCAAACACCATGCAAGTAAAAAAATGATGTAAAACTTTCACCAGGTTGAAAAGTCCCCGGCAGGTTTCCCCCTCCTTTTTCCTGCCGGGGACGTTCTCTACCTGAAAGATTTTTCAGTGAACAGTTACTAAAATATAACAGTTGCGATATTACCTTGACGGGTTTCCCCTCCTTTTTTCCTGTCAGGGTTTTAGCAAGTAACCCGGCAGGTTTCCCCCTCCTTTTTCCTGCCGGGTTACATTTTTTCACATCATATTTTCCGGATCCACATCAAGCCCCATCCTGACCCCTGCCCTGCAGAGCTGATTTTTTTTCACAAGCAACTCATCACACATTCCATGTAATTGAGTAAACTGTCTCCCCTTGAGAAGCAACTGCCAGCGATATCGATTTTTAATCTTTGCCAGCGGAGACGGGGCCGGTCCCAACACCTCAATCTCAAGCCCGCGAACAGCTGCTCGTAAAAATAAAGCGACTTCATTCGCACTTGCCGCCACCTGTTCTTCAATTTCTCCACTGAAACGAATATTCACCAGTCGGGAAAAAGGAGGATACTGCAGCCCTGCCCTGAGATTTATTTCCTGTTCGTACAGTCCTTCATAGTCATGCCGTCTTGCAAACTCTATGGCATAATGACCCGGCTGGTGCGTCTGGATGATCACCCTGCCGGCATGCTCACCCCGTCCTGCCCGGCCGGTTACCTGGGCCATCAGCTGAAAGGCCCGCTCAGAGGCCTTGTAATCAGGCATTCCCAGTCCACTGTCTGCCCAGACAACCCCCACCAGGGTCATCCTGGGAAAATGAAGTCCCTTGGCAACCATCTGCGTACCGATCAGGATATCCACTTCATGATTGCGAACCTGCTGCAGGATAGCCAGATATTTTTTCCGATCAGTTGTTGTATCGCTGTCCAGCCGTGCAATGCGGGCATGGGGAATCAGCTGACGTGCCTCTGCTTCAATACGCTCGGAACCGATTCCGAGGCCGACAACGGAATCCGACTGACAGTTAGGACAGAGGATATCAGGTGAAAGAGAATATCCGCAGTAATGACAGATCAGCCTGTCTGCATGACGGTGATGGGTGAGTGAAACCCTGCAGTGGCGGCACTCAATAATATGGCCGCAGTCGCGGCAGAGCATAAAGGATGCATAGCCGCGCCGGTTGACAAAGAGCAGGCTCTGGAGGCGTTTTTCCATATTGTCGTGCAGGGCGGCAATAAGCTGATCGGAAAAGAAAAGATCAGGACGCGACCGTTTCTTTTTTCCCAGGTCTACAATTTCAACTTCAGGCATGGGCCGGTCATGGACCCGTTTACGCATGGTCAGTAACTGATACTTGCCGGTGGTTGTATGATGGAAGCTGGTTACCGAGGGTGTCGCAGAGCCGAGCAGAACCGGACAGCCCGTAAACCTGGCCCGCAGCACGGCAATATCCCGGCCGTTATAACGCAGGCCGTCATCCTGTTTATAGGCGGGTTCATGCTCTTCATCAACTATCACCAGACCAAGATCCGTAAGCGGGGCAAAGACTGCAGATCTGGCCCCGATGACAACTCGTGCCTTTTTCTGTAAAACCTGCTGCCACTGATCAAAACGCTCGCCAGGGGAGAGGCCGCTGTGCAGCACGGCCAGAGTATCACCAAATCGGGAATAAAAATGGGCTTCGACCTGGGTGGCAAGCGCTATCTCCGGTACCAGAACCAGGACGGTCTTTCCCTGGTCAAGACACCGCCTGGCAGCCCTGAGATAAACCTCTGTCTTGCCGCATCCGGTGACTCCGAAGAGCAGAAACGGCTGAAAGAGATGGGTATCAATAGCTGCAAGCAACAACTCAAGAACACTTTCCTGTTCCGGGGTAAGGGTATCTGGTTTGGCAAAAAAAGGCGGGATATTGCCAAAGGGATCCCGATAACTGCGCTGCTCCTCCATGGTAACCAGACCACGGTCGGCAAGTGCGTGCAGAGCCTTGCCTGCTCCGGAATAACGTCTGGTCAGTTCAGGCCGCGGTAGAACAGGGCGACCTGCACAGCGGTTGAAAAACAACTCCAGTGTTTTCTGCTCGGTTTTCTTCAGCTCAGCTGAAAAATCAAGTGAGTGTTCATCATTTTCTGTCTGATAGCGGGCAAGCTGATCCTGCAGTGAAGAAGAGAGGCTGACCATGGTCACGGTCTTCGTCTTGACCCCCGGCTCAACAATAACCTCTTTTATCTCAAGCCAGCCCGCCTCTTCCCATTGTGTCAGCAGCCGCCGCATGGCTGCTTTTCGGCGGATGATACTGACGGTTCCCGGCAGCAGCCTGCCTTTGTCCAGCAATGTCCGCATCCATGCAGCCTGCTTTTTTACGCTCAGCAATGCCTTTGGCAGGTGCAGCCGACCCGCTTCGGTCAACACTATTTCACGTCCGGATCTGACAATCAAACCACCGGGCAGAGCGGTACGAATCACCTCTCCCAGCGGATAGTGATAGTAACCTGCAAGCCAGCGAAAAAAGGGGACAAGTTCTTCGGGAAAAAGGGGATCAGGATCAAGCAGATCGACAATTGCCTTTACCTTAAAGGTTGAGCGCTCATGGTCAACAGCAGCCGGACCGAGAAGATAACCGGTAACCAGCCGGTTACCCAGGGGGACCAGTACCCTGATTCCTATGGGCAGGGAGCCGGATACGCCCTCCGGCCGGCTGTAGGTTAAACTGCCGGTAATCGGGGCCGCAACCGCGACTTCATACCAACTCATACAACCAGCAATCCGTTTGCCGGAAAAATCAGCTGCAAGCGCAATCTTTATCGGCACAGACGGCCTGAAGATGCTCCCTGAATGATGCTCCCAGACCAGGATGGTCCAGGGCAATATCGACAATAGCCTTTAGATAACCAAGCTTATCACCGGCATCGTAGCGTTTACCTTCAAACTCGTACGCATACATACCGCGTTTATTTGACAGGGCCAGCAGGGCATCGGTGAGCTGGATTTCTCCACCATGGCCGGGAGTGGTTGTACCGAGAAAATCAAAGATCTCAGGCATGAGCAGGTAGCGTCCGATAATGGCCATGTCGGAGTTGGAGGTTCCCGGGGCTGGTTTTTCAACCATTCGTTTTACTTTAAAAGTTCGATCAAGTTCTGTTTCCTCGCCCTCTATAATACCATACTGATAGGTCTGATCCCTGGGGACTCTTTGAATGGCGACAATGGATTCGCTGACCTGGTTATACAGATCAATCATCTGCCGGCAGCATGGTTTTTTACTACGGACAAGATCGTCACCGAGCAGGACCAGAAAGGGTTCATTCCCGACCACGTTGCGGGCCATCCAGATGGCATGGCCAAGACCCAGAGGTTCTTTTTGACGGACCGAGACAATATCGATCAGGCTTGAAATTTTACTCAACTCATCCCGCAGAGCCCGTTTCTTCTTTTGTTTCAAGACAGTATCAAGCTGAAAATCATAATCAAAATGATTTTCTATGGCCGATTTCCCTTCCGAAGTGATCAGGATAACCTCTTCAATACCCGATGCAACCACCTCTTCCACAATGTACTGAATAGTGGGCCGGTCAACGATGGTGAGCATCTCTTTTGGAATGGCCTTAGTGGCCGGCAAAAACCTGGTGCCCATACCTGCTACCGGAATAACGGCCTTACGAATTCTCTTCATCCTCTTCTCTCTATCTATTTTTTGGCGTGTCTTCCCGCTTGATTCCAAGTATAAATAATATCCCTGTATTGTACACATTCCCCATCAACCTGTCGAAAGAAATATTTTGCATACATGCGCATAAACTACCCTGAAATCCTACCCATATCCGGTAGAAAAGACGATATTATCCAGGCCCTGCAGGAGCACCGGATAATCGTCATTGCCGGTGATACCGGGTCGGGAAAAACAACACAGCTGCCCAAGATGTGCCTGGAAGCCGGTCTGGGCAGCAGGGGGATCATCGGCTGTACCCAGCCGCGCCGCATCGCTGCCGTTTCGGTGGCCGACCGGGTTGGAGAGGAGCTGGGGGATCCTGATCTTGTCGGCTACAAGATCCGCTTTCATGACCAGACCGGCAGGAGAACAAAGATCAAGTTCATGACCGACGGTATCCTGCTGGCGGAGACCAGGAGCGACCGCACACTCAGCCGCTACGATATGATTATCATCGATGAGGCCCATGAACGGAGCCTGAACATTGATTTCCTGCTGGGCTACCTGCACCAGCTGCTGGAAGTGCGAAAAGATCTGAAGATGATCATATCGTCGGCCACCATTGATACGGAAAAATTCAGTCACCACTTTGCAGATGCGCCGATTATCCAGGTCTCCGGCCGAACCTATCCGGTTAGCTATCAATATCGCGATGCTGATCCGGCTGCAGGAGAAGATGAACAGACCATAGTGGATCAGGCAACAGACGAGATTGTGTCCCTGTCAGACAGTAGAGAGGAAGGTGACATTCTGGTCTTTATGCCCACTGAACGTGACATTCTCGACACGGTCGGCCAGGTCCGGAAAAACCTCCACCATCCAGCCCTGGTTCTCCCCCTGTTCGGCCGTCTGCAGGGTGCTGATCAGCGCAAAATATTTCAGCCGTCCCGACTGCGTAAGATTATTGTCGCCACCAATGTAGCAGAGACATCGATCACGGTTCCCGGTATCCGGGCCGTTATTGATTCAGGCCTTGCCCGCATTGCCCATTATAATGTCAGGGCAGGCACGACCAGCCTGCCGGTGAGCAGGGTGTCCATGGCAAGTTGTGACCAGCGGGCCGGTCGTTGCGGCAGAACCGGGCCAGGCAGATGTATCAGGTTGTACAGTGAAGAGGATTATCTTGCCCGTTCTGCTTATACCCTGCCGGAACTGCTTCGTTCAAACCTGGCTGAGGTCATCCTGCAGATGATCTCCTTAAGCCTTGGTGACCCGCGAAAATTTCCGTTCATTGATCCACCAGCGCCCAGGGCAATCAATGACGGCTATCGCATTTTACGCGAACTCGGAGCAATCACGGCTGACAACCGGCTCAGCAAACGGGGCAGGATCATGGCCGGACTCCCCCTTGATCCACGCATATCCCGGATGATTATAGCCGGGGCCGAACTGGGGGCGCTGCGTGAAATTTCAATTATCGCGGCAGTGCTTTCCATTCAGGACCCCCGCATCCGTCCTGCCGACAAAATTCAGCAGGCACAACAGGCACAGCAACAGTTTGTTCACCCGGGTTCCGACATCCTCACCTTTGTCAACATCTGGAACAGCTGTAAAAAAGCAATGGCAGGATCACATCCCTCTGCCGGACTCCGAAAATTCTGCAAGACACATTTTTGTTCCTGGCAGCGGATGCGGGAATGGTTTGATATTCATGACCAGATTGTCAGGACCATCAAACAACATAAAGGCTTTACCCTGAACACGGAACCTGCCTCTGCTGCTGCCGTGCATCAGGCACTCACCGCCGGGTTTTTACGTAATATCGGCATGCGGAAGAAAAAAAATATCTACCGGATAAGCGGTAACCGCGAGGCTGTCCTGTTTCCCGGATCAAGCCTGAACAACCGCGGCGGGCAATGGATTGTTGCAGCGGATTTTGTCCACACCTCACAGCTCTTTGCCCGGGTGGTGGCAAATATTGATGTGAGCTGGCTTGAGCCCCTGGGCGGAGATCTCTGCAAACGTTCCTGGTCCGACCCGCACTGGCAGAAAAAGGCAGGCCAGGTCACGGCCCTGGAAAAAGTCAGCCTGTTCGGCCTGATTCTCACCGCCGGGCGCCGAGTCAACTATGGCAGAATCAATAAACAGACTGCCCTTGAGGCCCGGGAAATATTTATTCACCAGGCATTGATTGGTGGAGAGCTTGCAGGCAACTATCCTTTTCTTCAGCATAACCTGGACCTGATACGCCGTTTTGCCGACATGGAGGAACGGCTGCGTCGACGCGGCATCATGATGGATGACCAGGTCCTGTATGATTTTTACGACAAACGGCTTGGCCGGGTGTATGACCGCTTTACCTTAAACCGGTTCCTGAAAAAGAAAAAATCAGACAGCTTTCTCTGGATGACGGAAGAGGATATCTGCCGGGCAGCACCGGAGAGCGATGAACTGTATCGTTTTCCGGACAGCCTGCAGACCGGCCAGGGGGAGCTTGCACTTCATTATCGTTTTCAACCCGGCCATGACGAGGACGGGGTTACCGTTGACATTCCGGCTCAATACTATCCGGCCCTGTCTCCTGCCCTGTTTGAATGGCTGGTACCCGGTCTGCTTGAAGAAAAGATTTTTTTCCTGCTTAAGGGGCTCCCAAAACGGCTGCGCAAACTCTTTGTACCCCTTCCCGACGCTGTAGATCGAATTATGGACGGGCTTGATCTATACCATGATTCGCTCTACCCGGTCCTGGAACAGATTATCCTGCGCCGCTTTCAGGTGACGCTGACCCGGGCTGACTGGCAATTAGACAACCTGCCTGTACACCTGCGCATGAGATTCCGACTCTGTGACGAAAAGGGAAAAACGCTGCACTGCAGCAGATCGTTTTATGATCTTGACCAATACTGCTCGCAAAACACGACTGCAGAAGCAAAAAAACCGAGCAAGCTGCCTGAGCAGCAGGAGATTACATCCTGGAATTTTTCTCCTGCACCCCAACCTGTTACCAGGGTTGACGGACGTAACAAGATTACAACCATTTACTATCCGGCTCTCCTGGTTGATGAGGAGAAGCAATGCCTTGTCCTGAAATATCTTACCGACCATAAGCAGGTCATGAAAGCCAATCAGATCGGACTCAGATCTCTCTACGGCCAACAATTCTCCCGTGAGATAAAGGCCGTAAAAAAGGAGTGCAAGGCTGCTGTGGCAGGTCATTCTGCTTCCTGGCTCTCTCTGGGAATGCAGGCCAAAGCAGCTGAGATCAGAGAAACACTGGCAACCTGTGTTCTGAACGGAATCTTTAACATAAATTCCGGAGAACTGCCTGACAGAGAACTGTTTCTCTCCACCGTTGATCTACTCAACAAACAGGGTTTCCTCAAAGAAGCGCGTAGCATTATCAACCAGATCCTGGATCTGCTGGCCACGCGCAGACAGGTGCGGATTACCCTGACTAAGTCTCGGCAACGGACAGGCGGAAGTAAAAATTTCGCTGTAGATCGCTTTGTCTCCTTTGAGCAGCTCCTGGATGAACTCATGCCCCCTGATTTTCTTTTAACAGTGAATACCGGGGAACTTGCTGATAAAAAGAGATATTTACAGGCCCTGGCCCTGCGCATCGAGCGGGCGGAACATTCTCCGGCCAAGGATGAGCAGAAAGCAAAACGGCTCCAGCCTGTCCTGGGCAGGCTGGAGCAAATCAAGGCCTATAAAAACAGATCCGTCCCCTGTCGGAAAGAGATTGCCCTCTACCGGCGGATGATTGAAGAGTTCAAGGTTTCTGTTTTTGCACCGGAGATGGGAACCGCCTTGCCGGTATCGGAAAAAAGGCTCAACCGGCAATGGCAGAAGCTTGAAAACTGTTGCCGAACAATGGAATAAGCTCGCATTTTCGTAACTATTCAGGAGCACCTTATCTTCGCCCATTTAAGCCTGCTCGAGTAGCACAAGTACGCTTCACAGTCTTAAATGAACAAATCTAAGGCCCTCCTGAACAGTTACAGCACGGTGGTTATGCAAGTTTTCTGCACCCACCTGAATAGTTACGCATTTTCAAACTCTCTCCCCCCCAATGCTGTCCATACATTTCCTCGTTCCAGTTTTTATGCCGGAAATCTTCTTGCCTCACCCGGCATAAAATCAATAATTATTAATGATTTCATCATATTTTATATCAATAATTAATAAAGCAAAACTTGACAACTGCTCCTGTTGACATATAAAATCCATAAATATGGATAAAACGCTACAATATGAATATACGTCAAAGGTTCAGGCTTCCTGCCAGGATAACCTGACAGGGCTGTTAAACCACAGCTTTTTTCAGCTCAGTCTTGACCGTGAGATAGAACGATCGCGTCGATACGGGGCTCCCTTTGTTCTGGCCCTGCTTGATATTGACGACTTCACAACATACAATAAAAAATACGGCATGCTCGCCGGTGATATCCTGCTCAAGGGAATCGGCAGCGTCATAATGCGTCGCGGTGTGCGACAGTCAGATCTTGCCGCACGTATTGCCGGAGACCGCTTTGCCCTGATTCTTGTTGAAATAACGCTACCTGTTGCCAAAAAAGTTCTCACCCGAATTCATCAGGAAATATCTGAAACCCTCGGGCCTAACTTTTCCTTAAGCATGAGCATTGTCTCCTTTCCCGGGAATGCAGCGACCAAGGAAACCCTTCTCTTTCTCTCCGAAGATGTACTTGCCCGCGCAAAAGAGTCAACAACCCGCAAAATTTTCTGGCACGAGGAACACGAGCCGGAGCAGGAGAAAGAGGCGGCCGGCAACATCCTTGTCGTAGACGATGAACCTGCAAATACTAAATTACTGTCGGCCCTGCTCACGACACAGGGATATCATGTATTTCAGGCAGCCAATGGAGAAGAAGCACTGCAATGCGTTGTCCGCGAAGATATAGATCTTATTCTTCTTGATATCATGATGCCCGGCCTGGACGGTTATGAAGTCTGTAGACTGCTGAAACGAACCGAAGCGACACGGATGATCCCCATTGTGCTGGTAACGGCGCTTGATTCCGTGGAGGCTAAGATCAAAGGAATTAAAGCCGGAGCAGATGATTTCCTCACCAAGCCCCCTGTCCGTGACGAACTCCTGGCCCGGGTGCAGTCATTGATTCGAATTAAAAAGGTCAACAGCAACCTGACAAGCATTGAAAATGTCCTTATATCCCTTGCCAATATCATTGAGGCAAAAGACAGCTACACGGAAGGGCATATTCAGCGTGTAGCCAGCATGTCCCTTGAAATCGGCAAAAGGTTCGGCATGCAGAAGGAAGATCTTGAATCACTCAAGCTTGGCGGCATACTGCATGATATTGGTAAGATCGGGGTTCCCGGACAAATTCTGAATAAGCCTTCTCAGCTGACTTCACCGGAATGGGAAATCATGAAAAAACATGTCCAGACGGGGTATAAAATCTGCCTTCCTCTGCAGAAAAACCTGGGATCGGCACTGGAGATAATTCGCCACCACCATGAACGACTTGACGGTTCCGGCTACCCTGACGGCTTAAACGGCGATCAACTTTCCCTTCCGGTTCGTATCATGGCTGTGGTTGACATGTTCGATGCCCTGACCACCAAACGCTCCTATCGCAAGGCAATATCCCGGGAAGAGAGCCTGGCCATTGTTGAACAGGACGCCCATGCCGGACGCCTTGACCTGGAGGTGGTCGAACAACTCAAATATTTTTTGAAAAAACAGAATAAACTTGACCAAAAACAGGCATAACCTTGGCTGCTTCTCTGCAGGGTACAACCATTCTTGTTGTTGAGGACAATCCTCTCAATATGAAGTTGATTCGAGCCCTGTTGTCTTTACATTCCTGCACCCTTCTTGAAGAAAAAAATGCTGAAAGCGGAATTAAAACTGCTGTTCAATCTCTGCCAAACCTCATCCTCATGGACCTGCACCTGCCGGCCATGGACGGACTTGCCGCTACAGCCATTCTGAAAGACAATCCTGTAACCCGTCATATCCCGATCATAGCAGTAACATCCCGTGCCATGGAAGGTGACGGTGTGCTTGCACTTGATGCCGGCTGTGATGCCTATATTACAAAACCAATCAATACCAGAACTTTTGTTCAATCAATTGCTCAATTCCTGCCGGGTAAAACCCTATGAACTATCGTGCCGTTATTTTTTATTTTTTCGTCTTCTGTATTTTTTCAGCCGTTCTCCCCTTTGCCGCACCGGCAACGGAAGCCGGCTATAAAGAGATCACCGCTCCGGAGCTGAAAACAATGCTCGAAGAAAAAAAATGTCTTCTTATCAACTCGTTAAGTAAAATTGAATTTGACATACAGCATATTGAAGACTCCATTAATATTCCGGTTGTAGAAATGAATTCAACAACCAAACTACCTGCCGACAAATCCTCTCCCCTGGTTTTTTACTGTATGGGAAAACGCTGACCTTACAGTGGACAGGCCGCAAGGATTGCGGTTGAAAAGGGATATACAGAGGTGTACAGGTTTACCGGGGGAGTCCCGGAGTGGCGTTATTTCAACTACCCCATCCTCACGAATCAGGAATGGACTACCATAAAAGTCAGAAAAATTTCTCCAGATACCTTTGCTGCTCTCGCTGCAAGCAACAGATTTTTCGTCCTTGATGTCCGGCCGTTGGAATTTTCCAGCAATAATTCATTTATCAAGGAGGCTGTCCACTGCCCTCTGGTCTATCTGGAAAAATATTACCATGAGATACCGGACAACTGCAAAATTATTATCGCCGACTGGGCCATGATCAGTGCCACAAATGCTGCAAAATTTCTCATCTCTAAAGGTTATACCGTAAAGGGAGTACTCAAGGGAGGGATAGAGCGCTGGATTTCTGAAAAAAAACCTGTCGAGACCAGATCTCTTGAGCCAATTCCCTTCTCGTTTACCTGGAATAATTCCTGGGATGCCTGCAGGTAACCTCCCCATGCCCGGCACTTCCAGCAGCGACGATCATCCTCGTAATACCCTTGCCCGTAAAATTATTTTTCTCTTCAGTACCCTGATCTGCTTAATTGTCGGCAACGCTCTTTATTCCACGGTAAAGCAGAGTCAAGATGCCGCTGAACGAATAGACATAAATTTAACCTCAAATTTGACCATAATCCAGTCAATCCTGGACAATCAGGTTGTGCTGCAGCAAAGTGTCTCCAATATTATCAGAGAGCAGAATCAAAAGTTTGTAACCTTCCTTGATTACGACAAGATTGCTCCCATCACTATCATGCTGCACAATATTGCCAATAAAAATAATCTTGACCTCCTTTTGCTCTTTGACGAGGACAAAAAGCTGACAGCCACCAGTACAAAAGGGATCAGTATCGAAAATACCGCCGGATACGCTACCTTACTCCACCCCAGCCTGCAGCGGGCCGGCCTGGAAAAAATCCCCGGTTCCATTGTCAGCGAACTGCTGCCGAAAAAACACTATGGCGGGGAGAGTGACCTGTTGGCTTTCAAGTCTGTTACCCACCTCTACCATGATTCCGGAGAGACATACGGCTACATTGTATCCCTGAAAATTTTAAATAATGACAAACCGCTTGCCGACAGGTTATCCGATATTTCAGATGGTGAAATTATCATCCTGGACAGCAACAAGAATATCATCCTTTCAAGCTTTCCGGGCACTCCGGACTCCTTGCCCCGCCAGGACACCACAACACACTCCTCCAACGGCAGGAAATATTACCTCAAGCAAATGCCTTTGAAAAATGTTTTCGGTGCGCCGGTCGGCTCAGTGATTACGGCATTGAACAGTACGCCGTTTTTAAAAGAACGGAGGCTGTTACTGATCAACAACCTGTTGCCGTTTGTGGCAACGGTAACTGTTCTGTTTCTGCTCTTTATCATGCTCAAGATTAGAGTATTTCACAGAATTACAGCATTAATTCAAGCGCTTGAAACCGTTGCAGGCGACGGCAGAGATCTGAGCATTCGTCTACAGACCAACACGTCTCCCGGGGGACAGCCCTTAAACGAGGTTGAAAAGATGTGCCATGATTTCAACCTGATGATGAACAGGCTTGAAACAACCTACCAGAAACTTGAAACAGCACGGAAAGCGGCCGAGGTTGCCAACGTGACCAAGAGTGAATTTCTGGCCAATATGAGCCATGAATTCCGTACCCCTCTCAACGCCATTATCGGATTTTCAGAAATCCTTCTTGACCGTCATTTTGGCGAACTCAACGATACACAGACTGAATATCTAAATGATGTTCTCCAGTCCAGCAGACATCTGCTTGCCCTTATTAATGATATCCTTGATCTGTCCAAGGTGGAGGCCGGCAGACTTGAAATTCACCCGGGTCCGGTGGAGATCAAGCATCTGATCAAGAGAAGCCTTGTCATGATCAAAGAAAAAGCAAATAGACATAATATCGTGCTCTCACTTGACCTGCAGGACTGTGTACCTGTCACCATTTGGGCTGATGAACGAAAGTTAAAACAAATTTTTTACAACCTGCTTGCCAATGCCGTTAAATTCTCCAGAGATAATGGCCAGGTGACCTTGACCGCCGCCCGGATGGAGGGCAAAACCGTTCCCCTGCCGGAATACCTGCAGGCTGCAGCACGAAGCGGCGGATTCCTGCAGAATCAATATCTGTTCATCACCATCCAGGACAAGGGAATAGGCATTCCTCCGGACATGCTGGAGAAAATTTTTGACCCATTTGAACAGGTTGACACGTCAACGACTCGTAATTACCAGGGCACAGGACTGGGCCTCTCCCTGACCAGGCGGCTTATTGAACTCCATGGAGGATTAATCTGGGCAACAAGTACCGGGACGGATATGGGCAGCACTTTTTCCTTTATTCTCCCTCTTGACAGCAAGAATAAAAGCAGGAATACGGATCACATCAACCTGTCATGATGGAGCATTTTTTTTGCGGAAAGAACTGTTGGAAAACCTGGCCCGGTACTCACGGGGCCTGAGACTGGTATACTTGATAAACAGCTTTCGGAAAAAACTGTTATCCATATACCCTACCCGGTAGCTGATCTCGTCAAAACTTTCTTTGCCTGTTTCTAACAACTGCTTTGCGTGCTCAACGCGTATCTGCTGCAGGTAAACAAGTGGTGTTGCACCGGTTGCCCTTTTAAAATGCCGTTCAAGGGTGCGCCTGCCCATTCCATATTCCTTTGCCAGGGCATTAAAATCAAAATTTTTCGCATACTCTTTTTCCAGTGTCTGCTGAATACTGAGAATCTGTTTATCTCCATGATCCTGCGGACCTGTAAAAATTGAATACGGCGCCTGCGAACAACAGCCGTTATCGTGCAGAAAAATCTTGGAACATTGCAGGGCAACCCGGGAGCCCAGGAGCTTTTTTATTACATAAATAGAGACATCAAGAAATGAATTATAGCCACCGGAACAGATAAGGCCGCTGTCCTCTGTAATGAGTTCATCGGGTTTGAGCAGGACGTCGGGATATCTCTTGTGAAACTCATTAACCATGGCCCAATGCGTTGTCGCTGTCTTTCCGTCCAGAAGTCCGGTAGCTGCAAGCAACAGGGAGCCTGAACAGATTGTGGTGAGTATGCTCCCCCGGTTATACTGCTCTTTCAACCACTCAATAACTGCCCTATTGCGCTGCAGTGTTTCATCAACATGCAAAATACCCGGGACAAAAACAATATCCGGCTGACACTCCTTTATAGAGCAGTGGGGGGTGAGCACGAGATTGTTATAGCAGGTTACAGGCAATCCATCGGCTGTTACAACCTGGACGGAAAAATAATGTTTCGGCTCCTGTCCCCGGGTCATCTCATACAAAACGCCGGTCATGGAAAAAACATCCTGGGGTCCGATAATTGTTGTCGCCACTGCGTCCTGCAGACCGAGCACGGCAACAGTATACTGACGAGTTACTGGTTTCACCATGACGATATCAACCTGTTTTCTGTCGTGAGAGACACTGTTTTTTAACTGCCCAAGCGAATATTATACCACAATGAGACAGTAAATACCATTGACCGCTCAACTTTACCAAGGACATACCCATGCGAAAACCAGCCATTATTCTTCTTACCAGTCTGTTAACCGTTTCCTGGACAGCCACTGTCATTTTAGCCAGGCCCGGCAAACGCTATGATAAGCGAACTGAAATGTGCCGATTAATCGATTCCGGTAAATTAGACTGGGAAAGTGACCACTGGGGCATTGGTGCTGCAAAATTCAAAGAGGTCTGTAAAAGCTGCCACAATCGAAATAACGATAAAGGTGCCCCGTTTCTATACATGGAATCCTACTCATCAGAGGGATGGAACCAGGTTTTTGCAAAACGGAGGAAAAAATGCGCCAGAGACGGTTCGTGGGACGTTTTGAGTCAGGAAGAACTGCTGCTGGTCAATGACTACCTGTATCGAAATGCCAACGACACCTACAATCCAAACGACGCCGATTCCTGCGGCTGATGAGAGCTCCTCTCCCGGTCGGGAGAATAAAATTGTGGTGTAACTGTTCAGGGGCACACCATCTGTTCATGATCAGCCCGCCCAGCATACCTGGTGTATAGCTGATCGGGCTGCTTATGAACATCTGGCGCACCCCTGAACAATTACATCCCGTTATTTAACGACTTTTTCATAACAGGCCTGAGTAGTTACATTGTGGTTTTGCAAGTTTTCTGCACCACCTTCTAAGTAACCAGCATGGCTGGACCCAAATTCCGGACACAGCCACAACGAACGATGAAAGAAGCCACAAACATCATAGCCAGAGAAGGCCCTTTCATATAAACAAATTACTGGATCCCCGCTAACAGCATGCGGGAATGACCGTATTTTCGTGTGACAAGTAACCAGCATGGCTGGACCAAATTTTGGGTCACAGCCACAACGAACGATGAAAGTGATGCAATAGCTGGAGTTTTGAACTCCACTTTCATATAAATTAAATCGTCATCCCCGAGTGC